>JAXMIV010000195.1:0-7797 GCA_034377045.1 Prosthecobacter sp.
GAGATCACCCGTGGGGAGTACGTCGGGGCGGTGCAGGCAGAACATCAGGAACATCTGTGCGGACCATCGGCCAAAGCCCTTGACGGCGACGATGGCGTCGATGACTTCCGTGCCTTTGGTCACCTTGCCAAAGACGGTGTAGCCGTAACCGTCAAAGCTGGGGTAATCGAGGTTGTTGTTGTCCTTCACGTTGATGAAGAACTGGCTGGTGGCGCTGTTCGGGTCGCTGGTGCGGGCCATGGCGATGGTGCCGCGGGCATTCTTGAGGCCATTGTTGGACTCGATCTTGATGCTGGCATCGACCTTCTTCTGCTCCATGTCCGGGGTGAATCCACCGCCCTGGATCATGAATCCCGGGATGACGCGATGGAAGATGAGGCCGTCGTAGTGGGCCTTCTTGGCGTAGCTGACGAAATTGGCCACCGTGATGGGCGCTTTGGCGGGATCGAGTTCAAGTTCGAGGGTGCCTTTGCTGGTCTCCATCACAACTTTCACGGTTTTGGCTTCTGTCACTTTAGGGGCCTCCTGGGCTTGGCTTGGACCGGTCAAGCCGACAAACAGGAGGGCGAGAACGGCGAGGTTCGGAATTTTTGATTTCATAGGGTTGGGTGGCGAATGAGGCATGGGGACGGCGATTTGCAATGACCAAATCCAGCCGCGTCGGGCGAGTCTACTCGCCACTCTCCTCGACGCGAAGACGCTCGGCATTGACCAGGTCGAGGAAGAGCCGCGAGGGATTGGCGTAAGCGGGATAGGCGGGGTCGCGCTCCAGGCTGGGGATGTAGCGCCAGTGTTTGTACATCCACATCCAGCATTCGGGGTGCTCGCGGATGGCGCGTTCGAAGTGATCCCAGACCTGCTGGGCGATCTGGGCCTCGGGGGCATCCGGCGCGGGCTGGATGGCATCGAAGATGTGGACCTCGTAGTTGCCGTTGGGCAGCGGCAGGGAGACACCGGGCATGATGGACAGGCCCAGGCGCTGGGCGATCTGTACGTGCAGGGCGGTGACGCAGGTTTTTAGGCCGAAGCATTCGATCACCGTGGCGGAGCGGCCGGGCGTGACGTTGAGGTCGGTGAGCAGGGCTGCGTGACCCTGGCGTTTCAGGGTTTTCATCAGGCGCAGCATGGCGCCCTGCTGGGTGATGACGGTGTGGCCGGAATGTGCCCGCAAACGTTGGAAGATGGCGGTGAGGGCGGGGTTCTTGAAGTCTTGGGTCACCACGGTGAAGTGGAAATCACGGAAACCCCAGAACAGACTGGCGAGTTCGAAGTTGCCGAAGTGGGGCGTGACCCAGAGGGCGCCGGTTTCCCGGGCCTTAATCTCGGCGGCCTCGGCGTCGTGCCGAATGCCCACGTAGCGCGGCCAGTTGTCCGCAGTGAGTTTTGAGGACCAAAAGAGGTCGAGGAAGGTGCGTGCGAAGGTCTGGTAGGAACCCCGGGTGATGCGGCGGACCTCGGGCTCGCTCAGCTCTCCCCGGAAGGCGGCGCGGAGGTTTTGGCGGGCGGTGCGGCGGCCGCGGCTGTCGGCGAAATAGGCGAGGGAGCCGAGGCCGCGGGCGGTGACCATGATGACTTTTCGGGGCAGGCGGGGCAGGAGCCAGGCCATGAAGGACACCAGCGCGGTCTCGCAGAAATATCGAAGCTTATACACCTTGGCGTTTGTTGGTTGTGAAAATGTCGTTACCGTGGCGCATGGCAGTGCCCAACCTGACGACCATTCTCAAGCGAATTCTGAAACAACCCACCGCGCCTTTCCATGAATATCATGTGCGGGCGGAAATCGAGGCGTTGTTGAAGGATTGTCCCAATGTGAAGTTGAAGCGCGACAAGTTCGGCAATCTCCTGGCGACCTACAAGAACGGCAAGAGCAAAAGCAAGCCGACCTGGGTGCTGGGCGCGCACATGGATCATCCGGCCTTCGTGCGTCCGCCGGAGTCTTCGGACAAGAAGGCGTGGGAATTTCTCGGCGGGGTCCCGCCACAGGAAGTGGAGGCCGGGGTCAAAGCAGGGCTGCGCGGCAAGGCGAAGGGCGCCATCGCCACGTGGAACTTCCCGTTGAACATCACCAAGGAAAAAGTCGAAGCGACCGCCTGTGATGATCTGGTGGGCTGCGCGATCATCGTCGCCACCCTATGGGAACTGGCCTCGCTGAACTTCAGCACCACGTTTCACGCGGCCTTTACCCGGGCGGAGGAAGTTGGCTTCCTGGGCGCCTGGCACATCGGCCAGAATTGGCCCTTTGGTGATGACGCGGCGTATTTGTCCATTGAAACCAGCCGGCCGGTGAATGGCGCGGTGATGGGTGGCGGCCCGGCGGTCCGTGTCGGTGACCGGCTTTCGATTTTTGACAATGAATGCACAGCCATCCTGATGATCACGGCCAAGGAGCAGGCCATCCGCGTGCAGCGCTGCCTGCTGGATGCCGGCGCCTGCGAAGCCACCGCCATGCAGGCCTGCGGCCACCGCAGCGCGGGCATTTCGGTGCCGCTGGGCAACTATCACAATCTCGACGCCAACAAGAAGATCGCCACCGAATACGTGATGATGGCCGATGTGCGCGCTTCGATTGATTTGCTGAAGGCGCTCGTTGGCACCAAGCATGATGGCATTGGCGAGCGCAGCATCCGGGAGCGGGTGGAACTGCGCATGCAGGCGTATGAGGGGCATTTGAAGGCGGGGAATAAGTTGATGAAGTGAGGCGGGTTCGGCCTTTGTTCTTGTCGGAAGTGGGTGCCTTGGATTAGCCTTTGGGGCATGGAAAGCGCGCAGCCTGATGAAAAGGCCGACGAGATCGACGAGGCGGGAGAAGTTCGCCGGGATGGAGCGGATCTTTGTGTGTATTGCTTTGCGGAGATTGAAGTCGACTATGGTCAATGTCGCCGCTGTGGCGCGCCGGTGACGATGACTCCGTGGGAGTGAGCCTTTGCGGAGTCTCAACGGCCTAATCCGGCTGAGTGCCCTTTCTTTAGACACCCGGCTTTCGGGTTGCGGAGCCGCTGGCTTGCGCCTTCTTAGCGACCCCCTAAACGACCGGGGTTCTTTCCCATGAGCAGCAGTGAGCAGCGCAAAGCGTTTCCTTTTTCCGAGTTCGAGCCCAAGTGGCAGGCGGCGTGGGAGGCGAAGAATGCCTTCCATACCCCGAATCCGGGTGAGGCGGGTTTTGATGCCAGCAAGCCGAAGTTCTACGTTCTGGACATGTTTCCGTACCCCAGCGGGACGGGTCTGCATGTGGGGCATCCGGAAGGCTACACCGCCACGGACATCATCGGCCGCTACAAGCGGATGAGTGGCTTTAATGTTCTGCACCCGATGGGCTGGGACGCTTTCGGCCTGCCGGCGGAGCAGTATGCGATCAAGACGGGGCAGCATCCGCGCGCCACGTCGGAGAAGAATATCGAGGGCTTTCGCGGTCAGTTGAAGCGCCTGGGTTTCGCGTATGACTGGGATCGCGAAGTGAACACGACGGATCCGGGTTACTTCAAATGGACCCAGTGGATTTTCCTGAAGCTGTACGACAGCTACGTCAACGACCAGGGCAAGGCGCGGCCGGTGAGTGAACTGGAAGCCCAGGGCCTGGGCCGCGATGAGATCGACGCGCGCCGTCTGGCGTATGTCAGTGAAGCGCCGGTGAACTGGTGTCCGGGCTTGGGCACCGTCTTGGCAAATGAAGAAGTCGTCGATGGCAAGAGTGAGGTCGGCGGATTCCCGGTCGAGCGCCGGCCGATGCGGCAATGGATGCTGCGCATCACCGCGTTTGCGCAGAGGTTGATTGATGAACTGGACGGCCTCGACTGGCCGGAAGGGATTCGGTTGTTGCAGCGCAATTGGATCGGCAGGAGTGAGGGGGCGGAGGTTAAGTTTGCGATGGCGGGCAGAGATGACACGATCACCGTTTTTACCACAAGGCCGGATACGTTGTTTGGGGCGACTTACATGGTCATAGCGCCGGAGCATCCGTTGGTGAATGAGATCACCACCGCGGAGCAGCGGGAGGCGGTGGAGACTTATAAGAAACAGGTCGGCAGCAAGTCGGATCTGGAGCGGACGGAATTGGCGAAGGAAAAGACCGGGGTTTTTACGGGGGCCTTTGCGATTAATCCGGTCAACGAGCAGAAGATCCCGATCTGGATCGCTGACTATGTGATGATGGGTTACGGCACCGGAGCCATCATGGCGGTGCCGGCGCATGATGAGCGGGACTGGGAGTTTGCGACGAAATTTCATCTGCCGATTCGTGAGGTCGTAGCAGCCGCGCCGCGATTGGGGGGCGAAGGCTCGGCGGTGTGTGAAATGGAGCCGGCGGAATGTTTCAGTGAAGAGGGTTTCGCGGTAAACTCGGGCTTTCTCAATGGCCTGGCGACTGCGGAAGCGAAGAAGCAGATCACTGCCTGGCTGCAGGAGCGGGGTCTGGGCAAGGGCATGACCAACTATAAGTTGCGTGACTGGTTGTTCAGCCGCCAACGTTATTGGGGCGAGCCGTTTCCGATTGTCTGGGAAGGTGGCCAACATCGCGCCCTGCCGGATTCCGAACTGCCTCTCGTGCCGCCGGATCTGGAAGACTTCCGCCCGACGGGCACGCCTGAGCCGCCGCTTTCGAAGGCGACGGATTGGGTGCGCTATTCGGAAACGGCGACGCGCGAACTGAACACGATGCCGCATTGGGCGGGTTCGTGCTGGTACTACCTGCGTTACTGCGATGCGCAGAATAAGGACCGCTTTGTCAGCGAAGAGGCGGAGAAGTACTGGATGGGCGGCGGCAAGCCGGGTGGCGTCGATCTTTACGTCGGCGGTACGGAGCACGCCGTGCTGCATCTGCTGTATGCGCGGTTTTGGCACAAGGTCCTGTTTGATCTGGGTTATGTAAGCACGCCGGAACCGTTTCAGCGCTTGGTGAACCAGGGACTGATTTTGGGTGAAGTTGACTATTATGCGTTTACACCTGCGTTGGGATCTGTTGCTGGTTTCGTTAGCTCTGAATTTGTGACTGATATTGAAGATCAGGCACACTCCCTGGTAGGGGTGGATCGCCGAACAGGGGAGAAAGTGCTGGGGGTGGCTTTGAAGGGAAAAGACGATGATGTCGAAAAGAAGGGTGAGTTCTTTTACATCAAGGATTCCGCGATTCGTGTCGAGGCGAAGTCCTTTAAAATGTCCAAGAGCCGTGGAAATGTCGTCAATCCAGACGATGTGGTCAAAGGTTACGGTGCCGACTCGTTGCGGCTGTATGAAATGTTCATGGGGCCCCTGGAGCAGGTGAAGCCGTGGACTGCGATGGGGGTTGTCGGTCAATTTCGATTTCTGGCTCGCGTCTGGCGTCTCGTGATGGAGGAAAACGATGACGGCAAGTGGACCATCTCCACAGCGCTTCAGGATGCGCCGGCAAACAAGAAGGTGACCAAGGAATTGCACAAAACGATCAAGAAGGTGGGTGAGGACATCGAGAAACTGAGCTTCAATACCGCAATCAGTCAGATGATGGAATGCAACAATGCCTTCACGCAATCCGAAGTGAAACCCGCCGGCGCCATCGTGACCTTCCTGACGGTGCTCAGCCCCTTTGCGCCGCATTTGGCGGAAGAACTGTACGCGATCATCGGCGCCAAATTCCCGCATTTGGTGAAGCCGGGATTTGTCGCGGATCAGCCGTGGCCGGCCTATGATCCCGCCGCGCTGATTGAGGACGAAGTCGAGATCGTTTTCCAGGTGAATGGCAAGCTGCGCGACCGCGCGACGGTGCCCCTAAATGCGACCAAGGAAGAGATCGAAAAAATCGCCCTCTCCAGTCCCCGCGTGCAGGAGTTCATGGAAGGCAAACCGGTGAAGAAGATCGTCGTCGTGCCGGGGAAACTGGTGAACATTGTGGTGTGACGCTCAACTCTCTAGGGCCATGGTGTTGCCGGGCGGGGAGTTGTGGAGGCCGAGCACCAGTTCCTGGAGGTAGGTGAGTTTTTTGGGTGGAGTGGGTGTGGCTTCGCTGCTGTGGGTGGTGGGCGGTTGGCTGGGGGCGGTTTCTGAAGTGTGAGGCGGCGTTGCGGGCGAGGGCGAAAGCTCCAGAGGACTGGAGCACTCCAGGACGCTGGCGCGGGATTCGGGGGCGGAGGATCGGGTGTCTGGATCATCCTTCGCTGGAACAGCTACGGACGACAGGTGGGACGGATCGGAAGGATCATCCTTCGCTGGAGCAGCTACGGACGACAGGTCGGACGGATGGGAAGAGGTGTCTTTGGTTGAAGCGGAGGGCTTTGCTAGGCTCGGGGCGGGGGCAGCGGCAGCGGCTTCCGGGATGGTCTTAAGCTCGGCTTCGGGGTCGGCGGCGGGTTGATCGCAGGGCTTCGCTGCGCTTGGGGGTTTGGGGGCGGGTTTGTCCCAGCCGTTCATTTTGGTGAAGAAAACGGCAGCGCGGACCTGGCAATCGAGGACACAACCCCGGCCTTCGATGATCTGCCAGAACCAGTCGAGCATTTCGGTTTGGGTCGTGGGACGCGGCCGGGGAGGCGGGAGGGGCTTTACGCGGGAAGTCCAGCGGTGACCCGGATGCTCGGATCCCTGTTCCACCGCAGCATCATCCTCGGCCTCGAGTTGGGCGAGGCGGGCGAGGATTTGCGGGTCTTCGCAGAGGGCTTCAGCGCGGGCGTGGTGGCTTTTGGGGAGAAAGCCGGCCTGCTGGTAGGCCAGTTCAGGCGAATGACCGGCGGCGATGGCGCGGGCGAAGAGTTCGTGACGGAGGTTTTTCAGTGGTTGCATAGTGTGTAGGTGTTCAAAACCACAGGTACCGGGGGGAATAACCATCGAAAAGGCAAGTGATATTTTTGCAGGGAGCAGGGGGCTTGGATCTGGAGCGTGGAGCGGGGAGGTTTTGGCAAGGGAATGGAGGCAGAGGAATGGGGTGGAATGACAAGGAATCGGAAAGGGTCTAACCGCAGGTGACGCAAAGAGCGCAGGTTTCTGGTGGAACTGGAACAAAGAACGACAAAATCATGACGGGTAAAATCATGGGTGACTCTGCCCTGGACGGCGGAGCGATCATCGATGAAGAAAGGACTCAACGTGTGTGCCAGCCAATCAAACGAATGAAGACGGAAAAACTGAATCTGCCGAGGGCAGGCGAAGCAAAGATTGTCAAGAGTCAGCGCCTGACCCTTTCATGCTTTCACCTGACCCTTTCATGCTTTCATGCGTGGGCCCATATATCCTGTCCTTGAGCAATGAAAACGCAGAACTCAATCGAAGTCCTTGTGGGCAATGTGCTTAGCCATGTTTGCTTCGTGATGGATTACCTCCAACTTGGCTTCGACGGCCGGATTCTGAATTGTTACTCGGCTCCGTACGCCCATACTGCGGCAGGGACGGTTACGTATCCGGATCCGGGTTCACGGGACGCCCTTTGTTCATTCATTGGGCGTGAACTTACTGCTATTGAAGTGATCGATGAAGTTAAACTCGTCCTTTTCTTTACGAATGAAACAATTGTGATTCCGTTAGACATGGCCAGTCGCAAGTTCGGCGATGCGGCTGAATATATTGGAGAGGCCAGTGAATCCATGATCTATTTTTAACATTAGCCTGCCGAGCCCAGGCGTAGGAAATGGTCAGGCGTTGAATCTTGACAGGTGGGCTCAGTCAAAGTCAATCAGTGACAACGGTTGATGCGCCCGCGCCGCACGGGCACACCTCTTCGGGCTCCGCTTCGCTGCGTCTAAAACGCTTCCGACCCCTCAACGTTTGTCTTTGGATGCGCGTATCCGTCAAGCCGGCTCCCGTAGCCGCAGGTAATGGTCAGGCGCTGACTCTTGACAG
>JAXMIV010000196.1:0-9634 GCA_034377045.1 Prosthecobacter sp.
CGATGCCCCCATGCAGTTTGAGCAAAGCGAAGCGGTCGGGGACAAACTCCGCTGTCGAAGGATTTCGTAGGCTGCTGTTGAGCCACTCGACCGCCTTGGAGATAGCATTCGCATCACTACGTTCGGCCTGCGGTAACGCCCATTTGATGAAGGCTCGCTCAAAAAGCCGGTCATAGTTGTAGGTTAGGACACGGCAGTTGGTCGCCATGACACGATCTTCCATCAAGGGACTCTCCCCTTGCTCAAACAGTTCCTCAAATAACCGGGCATATTGGGAGTAGGCTTTCTCCACCGCCACATCTTCCAAGCTGAAGAAGAGGGCTGACATGGCCTTCTTGGACTCTTCGATCTCTGCGCGGCGATCTTCGCCCAGAGCCTGGGCCAGTTGGTCCGTCGTTTGAATGCCATGTTGGTCCATGAGTTCGCAGGTCTTCTCCACACACCGGCGAAGTTCCTTTGTCTCGTCAACTTGCAGATTATCCTTGGCAAAGTCTTCGAGGGCCTTTCGCACTTCCCAAGCCAGAGGGTAACCCCCGCAGACGGAGCAACCGGCCCCAAGAATATAGACACGAGTTTGGCTCATTGAGGCATTGCAACCACAGCCCCCTTTGAAGCGCAACCCTTTTGGCATTCCTACCTCACCGTCTCCGACAGCAGGTTCGGATGGCGACCGAGACTTTAGCGAAGACCTTGGCGGGGCCAGTCGGTTTGCGGCGGCCTTGCTAAAATCGTTAAGCCAACACGTTGACAAAATCCGGCAAATCGCTCCCACTTGCCTCCGTCAGTTTCCACACCCGCCGTCATGAAGTTCCTCGCGCTCCTCCCATTCCTGGCCGTCACCTCCCTGACTGCGGCGCCGACGTTCGCCCCGTGGTCGTATACGGAAAGGTCGCTCTTTCCCAGTGCCATCGTCTCCACCGCCACCGTGGATTGGAATGGCGAGGAGCAGGCTGCCGAGGATCAGAAAACGCCGGAGGATCCGCATCCGCGCAAGCGTGACCTGCCCATCTATGGCGATGAGAATGGCTGGCTCGGTGTCGAGTTGTTTGGCCTCCCCAAGGCGGCCCAGGTCGAAGTGGAGATCTCGATCGATGGCTTCATGAAACCTTCCCGTTGGAAAGGCAAGGTCAGGCGCACCTCCAAAGGCGACGCGCGGATCTTTCCCAAGGCCGCATGGGACTATGAAGCGCTGCTGAAGGTGCGCCAGCAACGTCCTGTCACCGCGACTTTCAAGGTCACCGTCAACGGCGAACCTCTGCCGGATGAAACCGAGGTTTGTGTGATGAAATCCCTCAACGACTGCCCCTTCTACGTGATTTGGGACGACGATGGTGAGGAGTTCGATGACTTCTCGTGGCTCTTCGCGGCTTACGTGAACGAAAATCATCCGCTCGTGGACAGCATCCTCAAGGAAGCTCTCGACACCGGGGTCATTTCAGCCTTCAGCGGATATCAGTCCGGTGATACCGAACAAGTGATGCAACAAGTCTTTGCCGTCTGGAATGTCCTTCAGCGGCGGGGCATCAAATACAGTGACATCTCCGTCACCACACCCAGCAAGTTTGTCGTCAGCCAATCGGTCCGCTTCATTAACGATACGATCCATGCGACCCAGGCCAACTGCGTTGATGGCGCGGTCCTGATAGCCTCGATCCTGCGCAAGATCGGCATCAAAGCCTCCCTGGTCATGGTTCCCAAGCATTGCTTTGTCGCCTTCGCAACCGGCAACGATGATGACGCCGAACTCGTCGGACTGGAGACGACCATGCTTGGCAATGACCGCTTGAAATCAAGCGTCGAACTGGCGCAGTTGCCTGATGAGATTCGCCACCGCGAACTTCAGAAATCTTATAAGACCTTCAGCCGCGCCGTCGCCACCGGCAATCGTCAGTTGCAGGAGCATGTTGACGATTTTGAGAGCGGCGATGATCCCAATATCCAACTCATCTCCATCTCCGATGCGCGAGAGCTGGGCATCACACCGCTGGCGTCCGAAGCGGGGGCTGAATAGAGGTCGCAACATCCTGTTCCAGCGCAGTGAGCGCACCTGCCACCTCGTGCCGAATAATCATGCCCGGCCGTGCTTCCCGCATCCGCCGGATCGCCTCGTCCGTGCTCAGACCCTGGCACAGCATCAACCACGCACCGGCCGCTGCCGCCGTCCTGGAATAACCAGCTTTGCAGTGCACAAATACAATCCCTTCATGCTGCCCCCCCTCGATGAACTCCACTGCTTCAGCTAACTGCTCACGCGTCGGTGCCGTCAGGTCAGACACCGCCACGTTCCTGTATCCGGGCAATTCGCGGAATGCCTTCGGCGCCTCAAACTCAACCGTGAGATCCAGCACATGCGTGACACCGCCTGCGAGCAATCGCCGGGCCGTCGCCTCATCCGGCAGCGCCCCCATCCACACGCGTGGCGTCAGTTCATCCCACGGCGCGGATTGTTTCCGGTAATGCTTCCAGGATAACCACTGGCCAAACAGCCACGGTGCCAGCAGCCACCGCGTCCAGAAGGACAACTGCCCTTGCCTCTTGCCCAGCACCGCCGCTCCAGCGCCGAAGTACGCCGCCGCCACCGTGCCCAACGCCGCCGCCGGCCAGGCCAGCAGCAGGCTCCAGGGCGGCGCTAATCGCGCGCAAAACAGCAGCAGCACTGCCGCCGCGGCATAATACACGCCTAACCGCTTGTTCGTCTCCGCCTTCACCGCCGTCCCTGGCGTGATGTGGAAGATCACCGCCGCTAAAAGAAATCCGCCGAGCACATCCACCAGATGATGCTGCCAGGTCAATAATGTCGAAATGCCGATCAGGCTGAACCAGACATGCGACAAAAACCGCGCCACCCCGCGCGAATGCCGCGCGTAATGCACCGCCAAAACGGTACGCAGCACAATGTGCAGACTCGGAAACAGATTGTGCGGCGCATCCATTCCCTGGATCGCCGCGAACCACCCCGCGAACATCCCCTCCACCTTGGGCCGCGCCCACGCCAACTCCAATGGGATGATCAGAAAGCACAAGCCACATAGCACGTTTGCCAGCACCAACCGGCGCGCCAGCAGTCTCAGGTCCGCCTTGTTTCGACACAGAAACGGCGCCACCACAAAAAACGCATCCAGCGACCAATAGGGAACAATCATCCACGGCACCACCGGGATCATCGTCTCCCACCCAAACGCCGCCGTCTGCACAGCCGGCCGCAACTTGGTGATCCAATTGCAGCCATTGTAGATGACCAAAAAACTCAGACCGGTCACCGCACTGACCAGCGCCGCCTGCCACCAGGGCGGCCGCCGCGAAGACTGCCTCTCAATTTCAGAATTCACAATTTAACGCTTCAACCTTTCAACGCTTCACGATTCCTCCCTTCACCCCTTCCGCGCCACACTGATCGTAAAAATTCCCGCCGGATCAGTCTCCTGCCGTTCCTTGATAAACCCGGCCTCACGCACCAAATCGTCCATCTCCTCCTGCGTGCGCCGGCGCATGATCCACGGCTGCCCTTCGCGATTCGTCAGGACGTGCGCGATGAACTTCAACTGCGGATGCCATGGCTGATTCGTGTAAACCAGCCTGCCGCCTGAAGGCAGCGCATCCGCCAGGCCACGCAGCGACTCCAGCACCGGCACGTTCGCATTGAACAGCTCATACAACCCCGACACCACCGCCACCACCGGCCGCGGATTCAAGGCGGCCAGCGAGGAGCGATCAAACGCATCTGCTCGCACAAAGGTCACACGCTCCGTTAGGCCCAACTGCTCCGCCGTCGCCTTCGCCGTATCGAGATTCGGCTGCTGATAATCTCGCAACGTCGCCGTCGCCACCGGTTCCGGGTTGTCATGCAGCATCTGCAACACATACCGCCCGCCCCCGCAGGCAATGTCCACCAGATGCGGCTGCGGCCCCGCTTGGGCCAGCACTTCCGCCAGCACCCGTTGCAGCATCTGCCCGCGCCAGCGAATGCCCGCCCAACCCGGGCTGTCGAGATACGACTTATCAATCAACCAGCCGATCAACAATTTGCCCGACGGCTTGTTTCTATACACGTAATCCAGCGTCCGCCCGGAATCAAAACCCGCATCCCAACCCAGCGCTATGCCCTTGCTCAACCGCCCCAACGTGCGCATGACCAACCGCGTCAGGCGCGAAGGCAGCACATCCCGTGTCGCTGCCAGTTCGTCCCGCTCACTGCGGGTATACCCGCGCACATCCGCATCCAGCAGCGGCGGCAACCTAACCGGAGGTGCGGCAAACAGCCGCGCGGCAAAGGCGCGGATGCGCGTGAAAACCACCTCCCGCTGCGCCTCATGGAAAATCGCATGGTGAAAACCATACAAGGTATAAAACTCCTTGTCCGCCGAGCCCAATCGCTCAAAGAAGGCGCGCTGCGGACCCGTCTTCACCACCCAATCCTGGCTGGCGCTGAAAATCAGCGTTGGCACGCGGATGGCCGCCGCGTCCTCCACCACCCGCCGCGCCGTGTCGTACAGATCGATCAGGATGTTCGTGGCGATCTCTCGGAAAATCGCCTTGTCCTCGTCATAAGCCCGCTGCTGCGCGGGATCATGCGTGAGCACCCGCGACTTGACGTAACTTTTCACGATGCCCTTGCCCAACAACATTTGCTTCAACCGCAGCATCGGCAGCGCGAAGGGCACATACAGCTTCACATCAAAGGCCGGCGTGCCCAGCACCAGCCCCCGCAGACGGGGCGCATAATCATGCACCCATGCCGCCGCCACCACCGCGCCGACGCTGTGCGCCACCAGCACAATGTCCTCCCTCGCGATGCCGTGCGTCTTCTCGATGTGCTGGAAAAACGCCTCCACGTCCCGGATGATCACCGCCAGATTCTCCGCCCCGCCGCGCGGTCCCGGAGATTGCCCGTGGCCCCGCTGATCCCACGCAAAGATGGCCGTATCCGGCAGCGCGATCGCCTCCGCCAGTTCCACCAGCCGCCCCGAATGCTCATGCCCCCGATGCATCAAAACCATCGCCTGCCGCGCCCCGCCCTCCGGCAGCCACGCCCGATAAAAAATCTCAGCACCATCATGCGAGGGAAAAGTCTGCGTGGTCATGGATAACCCAACATGAGGCAAAATAGGTTTGCGTGGCAAGCCGGGAATCAAGGAACCGCTTCGCAGGTTTTTTGCCTCAACGGAGCGCCTCGGCCTTTTGCGGGTCCGTGCCGTTGAGGAACTCTTCGAGATTGCCGTAGCCGTCTTTGTCGGGGTCCGCCCAGACGTCCGTTCCGGCGGCGGGATCGAGATGGTACTCGGTTTCCCAGGAGTCCGGCATGCCGTCCCGGTCACGATCCGGCGCGGGTGTTCCGGCAGCGGGCGGCGAAAAGGGCGTGGTGCGGGTCCGGTCAGGCGCGCCGGCGGCGCCTTTGCCTTCGTGAAATTCGCGGATCAGGCGCAGGTCGGTTTCATCGTGCGGCAGCGCGCCGGCCTCCGCCAATACGATCCGTGGCACGTCGCCGCTCGGCGCCGTCGTGACCGGCGGCGCGGGGATCGGATTCCCGGCGCGATACATCTCCGGCCTCGGTCCCCATACGCGGTGCGTTTCGTCGTAAAGGATGGACCACGGATCGCCCTTCGTGAGATGGGGGCCGGTGTTGTCGAGTACGTAAACCTGGCTGCCCTCGGTGGTCATTTCCGCATCATTGATGTCGGGAAAGCCGATCTCCGCGACATGCGGCAACGAATCCGGTCCGCGCACGAAAACGTTGCCGATCACATTCACCAGCGGACCGCCCATGATGTGGAGATTGCCGCCGCGGGCATTATAGATCAGATTGTTTCTGAAATCGAAGGCTGGATGGATCACGTGCATGTCGCGCCACTTCTTCAGATTGCCGCCCATCAGCAAGGGATTGCGGGCGCTGTTGCCGGTGAAAAAATTGTGGTGCATGGAGACGCGGTCGACGCCTTTGCCCACGATCAACCCGCAGCTATGGCCGGGCCCTTTGACGTGGTCACCGTTGATCAGCCCCTCCGCCAGGATGCATCGCGAGATCGTCACGTCGGTCGTGTCCACGTAGATGTCGAGATTCTCATCAGCAGCCCAACTGAATGAGCCATGGTCAAAAACAACACCGCGGCAGTTGCTGTGCACGGTCGGTCCCTCATTGCACGCGCGGAACCGCAGGTGACGAAACACCACGTCATGGACGCCGTTGTGCAATACAAAGTCACTGCCCGTAATCGCGATGCCGCCGCCCGGAGCCGACTGCCCAGCCACGGTCAAATACGAAAAATCCGGCCCTCCCATGTCGATCGGCTTTTCGAGCCGGATGATGCCGCCGACACCAAAGAGAATCGTGCGCGGGCCCTTCGTTAGAAGCGCCGCGCGCAGTGTTCCCGGGCCGCTGTCGCCGAGGCTGGTGACGAAGAGGACTTTGCCGTTGCGTCCGCCAGGCGTCGTGGTTCCCCAACCCTCCGCCCCTGGAAAAGCAGGGACCGCTGCCCCGCTCCACGTCAATAACAACCCCAGTAGGCAGGGAGCCATGAGGAACGGGTTAGTCTTCATGCTGGGGAAATCGATGGACCGCACCCTGTCGTTCCTATCGGACCGAAAACGTGGCCCGCAACTCGACCGGCTTACCGGTGGCGGGTTGTTCATCCGTCGGCCAGTTCTCTTTGGTATCCCGGTTGGGCTGCGGGGGTTTCTCGATCTGTTTGAAGGTCAGCGGTTTCACCTGCCACTTCACGGAGTAATTTCCCGGCGGCAGTTTGCCGAGATTCACGGCGGCCACCTCATAGTAGGTAAAGGTCTTGTTGTAGCGCCCCTGCCAAATCGCCTCGTTCAGGAGAATGGTGAACTCATTGCCGCGCCGCTCGATCCTCTCCACCCAGACACGGTCGTTGTCGTCGAGCTGGCGCGTGCGAAAGATGAGCCAGTTGTCATCAGTGGCCGTGGTGGTGAATTTCTCCTCTTCCAACAGATCCGCCCAATCGTCGAGCGACATCCCCTGCGGTTTCTTCTCGATTGGCGGCGCGTGCTGCAGCTTGGCCGCGTCGTTCCACTTGCCGGTGTCGCCGCGGACGATTTGGCGTTGGTCGCTGAGCGTGCCGCGTTCGGTGAGTTCCTTCACCGCTTTGAGGGTCGTTTCCTGCGCGACGAGCAGCATGGCGCCGCCCATCAGGCCCCAAATCATCATGGTGCGAAGTGATTTCATGGCGGGCGATCTCAAGGAAGTTTCTTGTCAGCCGCTTTGTTTTGCAGCCGGAACAGTGATGAAAACGTGCGAATAAATAGACTGCCGCGCGCGATCGCCGGCGTGGCCCAGGCGACGTCGCCAAGCGAATTCTTGCCCACGAGTTTATACTCCGCCGCGTCTTCGATCACCCAGGTGTCGCCGTTTTCATTGAGCATGAAAACCTTCCCATTGTAGGCCCAAGGCGAGGCATAGAACCGGCCGCTCTTGGTGTTCAGCCGCTGTTTGGCAATAATTTCCGCGCCCGTCTTCGCATTGAAACAGCCAAGCAGGCCGGAATCATAGCAAACGAAGAGCCTGTCCCCGCTGATCAGGTAACCCGGATGAATGCTCGAACCCCGCTTCTGAAACCAGGCGACGAACTCGCTGCTGGTCGCGTCGCCTTCAAGGGTGATATCACCCTTGGCGCCGGGACGGATGGCATAAAGCGGACCGTAATGATAGCCCGCGCCGGCATACAACAGACCGTGTTTCGCCAGGGGAATTTGGCTGACCAGACCAGCGGTGCCGCGCAATTCCCACAGCAGGCTGCCGTCCTCTGGCGAGTTGGAACGGATCTTGTTCGCGCCAATGGTGATCAGTTCCGTTCGTGTTCCGGATTCCCAGACGTAAGGGGTGGACCAGGTGCTTCTCTCCTCGCGCGGGATCCGCCAGAGCGTTTTCCCGGTGAGCTTGTCGACGGTTTCGAGGAACGATTCCTGGTCGTTGTCATTCTGGATGAAGATCCGGCCACCGTGCAGCACGGGGGAGGTGCCGGTGTTCCAGCCGTCGCGCATCGGGTAGCTGGGCCAGCGCCGTTCCCAGAGCTTCTTGCCGTTCAGATCACAGCAGAACAGCCCAATGTTGGCGAAATAGGCATAGACCCGCTCCCCATCCGTGACCGGCGTCTCGGAGGCGAAGGAGTTGCGCGGATGGCGCATCTGCGGCGGCACGCCCTTGTGCGCCTCGAACTCCCAAAGGATTTTCCCCGTCTCGAAGTCGAGGCAGTACAGCATCCACCGATGCGTCTCCCCAGTCCCGACATGACCGCCAGGGTACCCCCCCACATGAGGCGTCGGCAGTTCCGTCTCGCCCACCGCCGAGGTCACGAAAATCTTATCGCCCCACACAATGGGCGACGACCAGCCCCAGCCGGGCACGGCTGCTTTCCAAACCACATTTTCTGTCGTACTCCAAGTCTCGGGCAGCGTCGCGCCCTCGCCCAGGCCGTCGGAGTTGGCGCCGCGATACTGCGGCCAGTTCACGGTCTCCGCAGCGTGGGCAGAAGGGAATATTAACATCAGCCCCATCAGGCAGCGGCAACAGAGAGACCAGGTTTTCATAAATAGCGGCTTCCACCTGAAACGCATTCGTGCCTCCAAATCATAGACGTTTCTCCAATTTGGCAAATCCTCGCCTCATCCCCAAAAATCTGCCACCTTGACCCCTCCTGACTCCTTGACCCATTTTGCCCCCTCGCTGAACCCTGATCAATCTCCCCATGCCAGCCACCCCTTCCACCCAACGCCTCTTCTGGGGCTGGGACGCGCCTGTGCTGGAGAAGGCGACGGCGTTTTTACTCCGTGATTGGCAGCCCGGTACTGGCGCCCTCGATTTGAGCGACACTCTCATCATCGTGCCCACGGCCGAGGCGGGGCGGCGGCTGAAGGAGGCGCTGGCCCGGGAGACCGCAGTGCATGATCTTGGAGCCAGCATCCCCTGGGTTTGGTCGCCGGAGCAGGCCTTGCTGCCGCGGCAACTCTGTCCAGGCATGAAATCCGCCTCGCGGTTGCAGTCGCACCTCGCCTGGCAGCGGGCTTTGCGGAGCGTGGCGCTGGAATCCCTGCAGGCCCTTTTCCCCGCGCTGCCGGAGGAGCGCGGCTGGAGCTGGCAGGCGGAAATGGCGCGATTGATGGCCGAGTTGAATGCTTTGTTAGGTGCCGGCGGCCGCACCTTTGCCGAGTTGCCTGCCCTTCTGTCCCATGACTCCGCCCGCTGGCGCGACCTCGCCGTCATCGAACGCGCTTACCTGGCCGAACTCAGCCCAGCCGGACTCGAAGACACTCAGGCCCTCAAGCGCGCCGGCGCCTCCGCACCCATCCTTCCCGAAGGCCTGCGCCGCGTGGTGATCTTCGCGGCGCCGGATCTGCCGCCTTTGTTCGATCGCTGGGTGCAAAGCTGTACCGATCGTGGCCTGGAAGTCACTGTCGCCGTGCATGCGCCGCCACAGCTCGCTCACACCATCGACGCGATCGGCCGCCCTTTGCCCGCTCACTGGGGCGAAGATGCGGACCAGACGCTGCCCCTAACCAACGATGCCATTCATCTCGGTCACGATGCCGCGCGCCAGGCCGCGACGGTGATCACGCTCCTGCGCCACCTCGCTCAGCGCGGCCATGTGGCGCTTGGTGTCTCCGATCCCGAAGTCGGCGC
>JAXMIV010000197.1:0-4799 GCA_034377045.1 Prosthecobacter sp.
AGATGCCCCCAGTGCAGGAATACACAAAGCCGTCGTAGAAAGCCGGCGTCCACTGCGACACTTGGCTGAGGGTAGTGAAGAACAACTGGCTGCCGGTGCTGCGGTTGTAGCCGTACAGGCCGCCGTAATAACCGCCACCGGTAAAGATACTCGTTTCGGTTACGGTCGGCGACTTGAAGGTGTCACCCTGCGTACTGTAAGGGGTGCTCCAACGCGTGCTGCCATCCGCAGTATTTAGCGCCCAAAGCTGGTTGTCGCTGCCGCCGTCGGCGCGCTGGAAGTAGACGGTGCTGCCGTGATAGGCAGGCCAGCCCATAAAACTCGCCTGTGGCAGCACCTTTTTCCACGCAATGGTGCCGGTGGCCAAGTCCGCCGCAGTCATCTGCGTCTCATTATTGTATATTTTCGGTGTGGCGAAGGCCCTGCCTTCAGCGACCGCCACCTGGTTTAGCGGCTGCGGCGCCACTTGCAGTGTCCAGGCCTGGGTAAAGGTTTCGGCACCCAGCGAACCAGGGTAATACCCGGTGTGTGCCGCATCCCGCCCCATCATGGCCCACGGACCAGCGGTCAGCAGGCCCACCGCCAGATTCACCGTGGCTGTGGCATAACCGCCCGCGCTGTCGCTGACCGTGTAGGTGAAGGAGTCTTCTCCACTGGTGAAACCGGCGTTCGGGGTGAAGCGCAACGTTCCATCACCGTCATTTGTTGCCGTGCCTTTGAGCGGCTGAGTGAAGGAGTCTATGACTAGTGCCGGCCCGTCGGGATCGCTATCGTTGGCCAGCACCGGGATGGAGGTGATCACCTCTCCCGGCAGGCCGGAAGCAAAATCGTTGAAGGCGACCGGCAGATCGTTCACTGACGTGACGTTCACCGTCACGGTGGCCGCGGCGGACTGCGAGCGCTTGTCTCGCATGAGGAACTGGATGTCCGCATAGGGCGTGCCATTCGCGTTCGGAGGCGGCACAAAGATCACCTTTTTCGCCGGGTTGGAGACGGTGGCGGGTGCGACCGTGATCAGTTGCGTGAGACTGGTGCCGTCGCTCGTCTGGTAAAGGCTGCCTACGGCCGGCAAGGTCAGGATCTCCGCCGTCAAAGCGTGGCCCTCGGCATCGCTTCCGGTTAGGCTGATCACCGCCTGCGTGTCCTCATTCAGCGTCACTGTCTGGGCGTCCGCCGCTGGCGGCGTATTCGGCGTGGCCACCACCGTCATGCTCACCGGTACGGCCACCACCGGATTCGCCGGGTCATCGGAATTGATCTCGATCTGGCCCAGATACTCGCCGGCCACCTTGTCCACCGCGTTGAAGCCGACCGTCACTTCCTGGGATTCTCCCGGCGCCAGGGTCGCGCTTTCGGGCGTCTGCGTCAGCCAGTCCAGGGTGCTGTTCATGACGCGCACATCATCCCACCACGCATCCGACCCGGTGCTGAAATTGTACAGCCACAGTTGCGACACCTCGTTCACCAGTGTCGCGTTGCGGAACGGAATATTCGCCTTTATCAGCGTTCCATTGACATAGTAGTCGAAGTTCTTGGCGGTCCAGTCGATGTCGCGGAACTCGACGCGATACCACACATTGGCCTGGTAGCTGAAGCTCTCATCGCCGCCGACGTTGCCGTTGACGTAAAACTTGCCGGACCCCCGCGCAAAGAACCAGATCAGATCCGCGTCATAGGTGCCGTCCTTGAGCACCACGTAGCCGTCGTGCGTCGTGGTTGATCCGGAGCGGACCCAAAAGGAGACATTCTTTGGCGTGCCGCCGGCGGCAAAGTCGCGGTGAATGCCATTGAAGTGGGAGGTGCTTCCCTGGTAATTGAAGTGGAAACTCTTCGCCCCCGCGGCGGCCGTGGTGGTTACGATCTCCCGCGTGCCCGCCCCCGAGTCTGTAACCCAGCCTGTCAGCGACCCGCTTTCGAAACTGTCGGAAAAGGGCAGGGATGTCGAGCCCGCCTGCATGCGCAGTGGGTTGCGTGCGCCGGCGGGCTGGGTCTCCGCTCCTGGATCCTCCAAGCCGGTCACCGGTGATGGGGCGATCGTGGCGGTGGCCTGCTCCATGGCCAGTGGCACGTCCCTCGGCACACCCGTCATCGAGAACGTCAACGGTAGGTCGCCTTCATTAGTCACCGTCAGGGTTTGGCTGGCCAGCGCGTCCTCATACAGGGTCGAGGCGAGCGAAGAAGGCGCCACCTGCAGGCGTGACCTTCCCAGCGCGAAGTCTGCCCCCAGCGTGTTCGGGGGCACCGTCACGGGGACAGTGGCGGAGGCGTTGTAGCTGGGGGCCGTCGCCTGCAATTGATAGCTGCCGTCGGTGAGCTTCAATTGATAGCTGCCGTCGGCGCTGGTCACGACACTGCCGGAACTGGCGCCGGTGTAGGTGATCGTGGCTCCCGCAATGCCTGCGCCGCCGGTTAATGCCACCACCCGGCCGCTGACGACGCTGGTCGTCTGCACTATCATCTGTGCCTGCGCCACCCACGAATGGCCTTCGGTATCCGTGGTGGTCAAGAACACAGTGAAAGCCAGCGGCGTCACCGTATCCCCCGCGATGCGGAGTAGAAACGGTGCGTTACTGTTGCCCACGGTGGCGCCGACCGCCAGGTTGCCCCACGTCCTCTCCCCCTGAAGCACGGTTACCTTACCGTCCGCCGGAGTGACTGTCAGGGTGCTCTGTACGCCCATCGCGGGTTCAGCCCCGACGTTTTTCAAGCTCACTGCCAGCGCGATGTCTTCACCGGGATTAAGAATGCCGTCATTATTGCCGGAAGAGCCGAGCAGGCCACTGTCGGAAGGCTGCATCGAACTCAGCGTCACGTACGGCTCCGTGGCGATGATCAAGGCACGGGCGATATTGAGTCGTCCCTTCGCCCCGACCTTGCCATCCATGGCAGCCACACCGTCGACATTGCCCAAGATCGCCGTCTTGATCTCCGCCCAGCCCATCCCTGGCAGGGCGGACTGGATCAGGGCGCAGGCGCCGGCCACGTGCGGGCACGCCATGGAAGTACCGCTGAGAGAACGGTAGGCGCTGGCGGGGCTGGTGGAATAGATGTTCACCCCGGGCGCGGCCAAGTCCACCGTCGTGGCGCCATAGTTGGTGAAAGTGGCCAGCGCGTCGCTGTGATCACTGGCCGCCACGGAGATGATGTTGGCGGAGTCATAGGATGCCGGATACGACGGAGTGAGGTCCGTATTCCGGCTGTCATTGCCCGCTGCAGCCACAAACAGTTGCCCTGCCGTGCCCGCGGCATCGATAGCATCCTTCAAGGTCTGGGAATAGCCGCCCCCACCCCAACTGTTCGAGGTTAAAGTGGCGTGATTCGCCGTCGCGTAGTTCACCGCCTCGATCGCGTCCGAAGTCGTGCCGCCGCTGCTGCTGGAGAGAAACTTCAGAGCCATCAGCCGAACCGTGTGGCAGACCCCGGCGACCCCAATACCATTGTCCCCCACGGCACCAATGGTGCCGGCGCAATGCGTCCCGTGGTAATGATCGTCCGCCGGATCTTTGTCATTCGAAACAAAGTCCCACCCCCGCGTGTCATCGATGTAGCCGTTGCCATCGTCATCCACCCCGTTGTTCGGCGTCTCAGCGGCGTTTAACCACATATTCGCCGCCAGATCCGGATGCGTATAGTCGATGCCGGTGTCGATGACTCCCACAACCACGCTGCTGTTGCCCCGCGCCGCCTCCCACGCCTCTGGCGCATCGATGTCCGCGTCTCCCATCCCCCCGGTCTGACCTGTGTTGTTCAGGCCCCAGAGGGACGAAAAGGAAGGGTCGTTCGGTGTGCTCGTGGCAAAGACCACATAGTCAGGTTCGACGTTTCGCATCGCCGCCACCTTTTGCCCGAACTCAGCCAGCTTTGTGTCGAATACCTCTAGTTCAGCGCTCCCGGTCTCCACCAGATACACCTGGGAATTCGGCAAATGTCGGCGTATCCGGTTGCCCAGAACCCCTAGGGCGGTCTCCAAATCCTGGACGGAATATCCATTCCGCAGAGTCACCAGGAAATGATCCGCTACCATCACCCGCTGGTTCTCCAAGGTCTCCGCCCCCGTCGCCGGGTCACGCGTCCACACCTCCTCGATGCGCAGCAATGGGTACTTAAAATTCGCCTCCACCACCCGCTTCCGGGTGAAATGCCCCTCCGCATCCGGAACCGTGTCGGCCGTCTCAATCGGCGACGCCACCTTCAAGAGTTGATCCAGACCATGCGGCACTGGCTCCTCAGCTGCGGGGACCGCATTACTGCGGACCTCCCCTGTTCCCCTCGCGCTTTCAAGCTTCGCCCGGGCCAACCTTGCCATCCGGTCCACCCCATTCGTCGCGGGCGCAGGCGCCGAGTCCGTTGAAGCAGGTGCATGTGGGTTCCGCTCCACCACAGGTTCCCCGGCTCTCTGCATCAAAAAAAAACCAGCTCCCGTCAGGAGGACCAGACACAGAATTGAAGCATAGAAGTCTCGAGGCCGCATTTTCGCTTTGAAACTAAGGGATTTCCCAACTCCTGCAAAGAACCATTGTACAAAGCTATGGATGATGCCGCTAAGGTCGGTTGCCGTACTGAACCCATCTCTCCCTGGTAGACCAACCGCACGGAGGTCGGCATAGATTTGTTAGGACGACACCGCGCCTTTGGCCTGCGGACGGTCCGCCGAAGACAACGCTTGGGACATCGCCAGCTCTATCTGGACAGTTTTTGCTGGAAGCGGGTCCGCGATGCAGGGTTGCGGAAGTTCCGCGACCATCGGAAGGCTACCTAAATGGAGCATTGCTGCGTCTGGCGCTCCCATTGCGCTGATG
>JAXMIV010000198.1:0-3747 GCA_034377045.1 Prosthecobacter sp.
TTCCACGATCCCTTCGATATCTTCCGCGAAGTCTTCGGCGCCAGCGGGGGTGGGGGAGGCGGCGCCGGCGGCATCTTCGAGCACTTTTTCGGCGGCGCCGCCGGCCAGCAGCGGCCCGATCGCGACGGCAAACAGCGCGGCTCCGATCTGCGTTACGACATGCAGATCCGCCTCGAGGAAGCCGCCTTCGGGTGCGACAAGGAAATCGAAGTCTCCAAACTCGAAGCCTGCGACGTCTGCAACGGGTCCGGCGCCGAGTCCGGCTCCCGCGCCGTTTCCTGCCGGGATTGCGGCGGACGCGGCCAGGTCATCAGCTCCCGCGGATTTTTCCAGGTCTCGCAGACCTGCCCCCGCTGCCGCGGCACCGGCCAGGTCATCGAGCGCCCCTGCCGCAAGTGCGGCGGCGAAGGCCGCACCGAGGCCGCCGGCCGCATCAAGCTGAAGATCCCCGCCGGCATCGAAGACGGCTCCCGCCTGCGCTCCATGCGCAACGGCGAAGCCGGCCTGCGCGGCGGCGCCCCTGGCGACCTCTACGTCGTCATCCACATCAAGGAACACGAAGTCTTCGAGCGCGAAGAAAACAACCTCTTCTGCGAAGTCCCCATCAGCTTCGCCACCGCTGCCCTTGGCGGCGAGATCCGCGTCCCCACCCTCGAGGGCCAGGCCAGCCTCAAGATCCCCACCGGCACCCAGAGCGAAGCCGCCTTCAAGCTCCGCGGCAAAGGCATGCCCTCCATCAATTCCACCGCCCGCGGCGACCTCATCGTCCGCGTCGCCGTCGAAGTGCCCACCAAGCTCAACTCCGAACAGCGCAAAAAGCTCGAGGAATTCGCCGCCCTCATGGGCGAAGAAAACACCCCCTTGCACAAAGGCTTCTTCGACAAAGCCAAGGAATTCTTCCGGTAGCTTCCAAAGGGATTGGCCGCAAAAAGGCGCAAAAGTTCGCAAAAATTTGGGGTCACGCCATGGCGACCCGCGCGCGATCTCGAAAAAACTGTCACCGTGAGCGATGCGGAGTCGAACGGCCTCCAATATCACGGCGCGGAGCCTCCTCACCAATCCCGCGAAGCCGCATCAATGATGTCCCCAGTCCTCAACTCATAATTCAATATTCATAATTCAAAATTACCTTCTGCCCGCCTTTCGTGGCACGGCCGCTGCTAAACTAATATCCGCGAGCTAGGAACACGCACCATTTACCAAACTTAGCATAAGCCTCAGCTTCAGCAGCCCGACCAGAAATGGTCGGGCTTTTTCATGGGCACGAGGCGCTCTCATCAAACCGCGCCCCACCATCTTCTTCATCGTTGCTCCTCGCTGCCGCTCTTCCCCTTCGGGCTGCCTACGGCAGGCTGTCTCACTCCGTTCGGCTCATCCTTCATCCTTTATTTCAGCGCCTCCAGCGCCTTCAGCCGCGCCGCGCGCTGAAACGGATCGGGCTCCGACTGACCCCTCGCCTGGGCCTCCGCCATGGCATTCGCCTCGATCTTATTGATCCACTCCGTCGCCTTGACCCGATTGCCCGACAAAATCACCCCGGCGGACGCCGCCGCGCTGCTGGTTTGCCTCTGATCCAGCGCCATGGTCATGGCGCGCTCATAAACGACCTCATCTCCATCGGCCACCGCCTTCTTCAGGACCTGCTCCATCAACCGGCGCACCGCCTCATCCTCTTCCAGGACCAACAACCGGAACAGCGTATTGCGATGACTCTCCTCCAGGGGCGCCCCGACCCGCCCGATGAGCAACACCGCCGCGCGTCCCGCCACCAACTGCGACTCGTCCCGATACTTCTCAAAGATGGACTCCAGCTTCGTCCGCACCGGCTGCAGGTCCCCCGGCGGCGCCTTGACCAGAACGCGCAAAGCCTCGCCCACCGGCTCACTGGCCGGAAGATCGAGCTGCGCCACCCATTCCTGCACCGGCTTCCCCTCGAGCCCCCCCGCCTTCGAGCCCGACTTCGTCCTCGTCGCCGACGCCGAGCCCGTCTTCTCCTTGCACCCGCCGAGCCCCAGCATCGCGACCGGCAAAAGCAAAAAGAGCAAGACCATCCCTGACGCTCGCCATCTGCCCACGCCCGCCAGGGCGCCATTGGGAGCTACGCGGACAGAATGATGCGGATGCGAATAGGGAGTGGGTCTCGTTTTCATGGGGGAGGGGGCGATTTTTGTGCCTTTCCGGTTCAAAATTCAAGGCCAGCGATACCGTCCACTGTAGGGCGTCTGTGTCATTCGAGTGGAACGAGAACTCTTCCGCAGGAAGCCCGAAGGGTGCGCGCGGCGGCGCGCAACACACGCCGCGCTCGCGCAGCGCGCCACCTCTTTGTCACCGTGAGGGAGTGAACCAAGTGGAACGCGATCGCCTTCTGCAGGAAGCCCGCAGGGCAGCGCCGGCGGGCGCGGGCAACGACCTCCAACATCACGGCGCGGAGCCTCCCATTCTGATCTCTGAATGCTGCCCGACCGTCCCGACCGTCCCTGCCGGCGTCCCACCGGGAGTCAGCCCCCGAACCAAGATTCGAGTGGAACGAGAAGTCTTCCGGAGGAAGCCCGTAGGGTGAGCGCGGCGGCGCTCAACAACTGATACCAAGAACCAAGAACCAAGAACCAAGAACCAAGAACCAAGAACCAAGAACCAAGAACTGCCTTTCCTGTTTCCCCTCTCGACGTCCGTCCGCAACCCTGTTACACATCCGCCACCAGACGTGCAGGCGGCGCCGTCGGAAAGCGGTTTTGATCGGTGCCCCTGCGGCCCCCGATATGCATTGCATGCCCCCAAGCAAAAGCTCCGCTCGGCTCATCCTTCATCGTTGCTCCTCGCGCCGCTCGGCCCCTTCGGGCTGCCTTCGGCAGGCTGTCTCGCTCCGCTCGGCTCATCCTTTGCCCTGCTCGGGCAGAGCGCACCCACTTTTTCGCGGAGTTACCCGGCAACCCTCCTCGAAGAATCAAAACAACACCAATGCGTTGCCTGAAAATGCGTGGAGAACCCTATGAAAGAACAATGCGTCATTAACGTGGACCTGGCCGATGTCTGGACGGCGACAGATCGCGAGACATTGATCCGAACCCTGGCCTGGGGAGATCAAGTCACCGTCGTTGGCCGCACCGCATCGGCCGTGCAAGTCGAGTTTGTGGAATTCATCGAACAGGCCGACGGCAGTATCTTGCCCAAGGCCACCACCGGCTTCATCAAGCCGACCGCCTCCTCGAAGATCAAAGCCGCCGACGTCACCCGGCCGCTGGCTGAAAACGAAGTCCTCAAGGTGAACTTTGTCGATGTCCAGCAGGGAGATGGCGCCATCATCGAATCCCCCGACGGCAAAATCATTCTCGTCGATGGCGGCGATAATCAGATGTTCGCGCGCTACCTCGCCGGCCGCTTCCGCGGCACCAGCCAGGCCAGCCCCAAGAAGATCGACTGCATTCTCGTCACCCATGGCGATGCCGACCACTTCGAGGGTCTGCCGGACATTCTCGAGTCCGAGACAAACAAACAGGCCCGCAAACGCCTCTTCATGGACCCCGAGCGTTATTACCACAACGGCATCGTCAAACGCCCCGGCACCAGGAACAAAAAGAAAGTGCCTGACCTGGAACTCCTCGGGCCCACGACCAAGGTCGGCCAGAAGACCTATCTGACGGGCCTGGTGGACGACCTCCTGAAGGTGCCATCCGCCGAGATGAACAAACCCTTCAACGCCTGGACCAAGGCCCTGAAAACCTATGACGCCCGCCGCAAGGCCAAAGG
>JAXMIV010000199.1:0-6423 GCA_034377045.1 Prosthecobacter sp.
TTGGAGCAGCGCCGTCTTTGGTGGCAGAGGCATCTTGCTTGACCTCGGGCAGGATATTGGCGACGACAGCGCGCTTGCTGCCAAGGTATTCTTTGGCCAATGCCTCCAACTCTTGACGCTTGATGCCGGCGAAGTCGGAGAGGAGGCTGCGTGACCAATCGAGCCGTTCCGGATGTTCCTGGGGATTGCGAACGACGTTCTGCGCCCAGTAACGATTGTCGCGGCGCATCTGCTCGATCTGGGTGAGCTGCGGCAGTTTGGCGCGTTCGAACTCATCGTCGCTGATTTTGCCGGTGGCCAGATCATTGGCGATCTTGCGAACGAGGTCGCCGATCGATTTGGCCTGCTCCGGCTTGCACTCGACCATGGCGGTCATGTAGCCGTAGTGGGTGAAGGTATCGCTGGCAACATGGTAACAAGCGGGGCTGTAGGTCTCGCCGAGTTCTTCACGGACCTGAACGCGCAGGCGGTCGTCAAGCACAGCGCCGAGCAGAGTCAGTCGGCGGGTGCGCTGGATGTCGCGCATGTCATCAGTAGGCCAGTAGATGGCGGAGATGGCTTTCGGGATCTCGGTGGTGAAGGGGAAGTCTTTGTCCAAGGGACCCTTGGGGAACGGGACGGCGCGTTCGCTGGAGTATTCGGGCTTCTTGGCTTCACGTTTCGGCAGGGCGCCGAGGGTCTTGGTGATGGCCGCGAGGGCTGCCTTGGGATCGACATCGCCGACGAGGGAGACTTCGAGGTAGTCCCCGGTCAGGGCCGGGGTCAGCCACGCTTTTAGTTCGGCCAGTGAGCGTTTCTGCATGGTCTCGATGGGCGGGAAGCCGAAGCGCGGATCATCGGAGTGGATAAAGGGGACGATTTTGTCCATCATGACTCCCTCGGCGGTATGCTTGAGCTGCACATACATGGGCTCCAAGTTGCGGCGGAACTGGCGTTCCGCTTCGTCACGATAACCGGGGGCGGTGAGATAAGCGGTGAGAAGTTGGAGCTGCGCCTCAAGATCGGCCGGCGTGGTGCGGCCGCTGAGGAGGAAGGCTTCGTCCCCGATGGAGAAGTCGGCGGCGACGGTCTTGCTGGCGAAGAGGCGGCGAATGTCGTCGTCGCTATGGGCCTTGAGACCGCCCATGATGAAGGTGCTTTGGGCAAAAGGAATGATGCCGGGCTGATCGAGCGGGGTGCTCAACTTGCCGCCGCCAAAATTGATGGCCACGCGAATGGTGCCCTTTTCAAAGGGAGTGGGCTTGATGTTGACACGCACGTTGTTAGACAAAACGGCCTGGGTGATCTCGAGGTCCTTCACGTCCTTCTGGGACTCGATGGCGCCGGGTTTGCCAAAGTCGGTGTAGGCAAAGGCGGCGGTCTCTTCCTTGGTTGGCGCGGTGACGGGCTTGGCCTGGCTTTCCTCGTAGACGGCCAGAATTTGCTGGGACGCATCGCCTTCGATTTTCAGATTCCCGCCGATGAAGATCTGCACGTCTTTGCTGTCCCAGCTTTTGGCCAGGGATTGATGGCATTCTTCGAGAGTGAGATCAGCCAAGGCCGCCTTCACCCGTTTAGAGTCGTCGCTGGGATGGGTGAAGACCTTGTTGCTGGCGAGGATGCTGACGACGCTGCTGGCCAGATCCCGGGACTTCCTGGAATCGGCCTGGGCGGCGCGAAGTTCGACGGCTTTTTCGAGCGTGGACTTGGCTTCGGCGAACTCCGCCTCGGTGAAGCCATGCTCGACCGCGCGCCGGATCTCGGTTTCCATCAAGGCCAGCGTGGGCTTCCACTGATCAGGAGCGCATTGCGCCATGATGCCGATGACCCTGACAAACTCCAGGTATTCGTAGCTGTAGGATTCGCCGGAAAGGAAGGGCGCGCCTTCCGCCTTGGCGAGCTTGGAGAGCCGCTGGTTGATCATCATGTCCGCCAGATCGCGCACCATTTTGGTGCGGCGTTCCGCGGCGGTGTCCGGCGCCTTTTTGGAGGGGCGCAGGATTTCGATGGAGAGATCGACGGACTTCGCCTCCATCTCGGTATGCAACTTGGCGATGGCACCGCGGCCCTGAGTGACCTTGCCAAAACTCGGACTGTCCTTCTCGCCGCGGGGGGCCTTCGCGTCGCCGAAGTGCTTTTCAATCTCCTTCTTGACGAGATCGATGTCCTTGAAGTCGCCGACCGCGACAACGGTGGCGCGCTTGGGCGAGTACCAGGTCTGGTAGAAATCCAGGAAGCGAGGGCGCTGCATGGTTTTGATGACCTTCTCCTCGCCGATCGGCAGGCGGGAGGGCAGGAGCGAGTCCGGCATGGCGAACTTGTAACCCGCGATCATGGTGCGGTACTCAATGGAGTCGCGGCTGAGCTTTTCACTCAGGATGATGCCGCGTTCCTTGTCGATGGCGGTGGCATCCAGAGACATGCCGTCCAGGTAGTCGCGGAAGAGTTGCATGCCTTCAGTGAGGAGCTTGGGTTCGACGTTGGGCAACTCGAGCATGTATACGGTTTCCTTGAATGAGGTGTGAGCGTTGGTGTCGGCGCCGAAACCCATGCCCAGCCGCTGGAAGTATTCGACCATTTCGCCGCTCTTGAAATGGCGGGAGCCGTTGAAGGCCATGTGTTCGAGGTAATGGGCCATGCCCTGCTGGTCGTCCTCTTCCATGAGCGAGCCGACATCCATGTACAGGCGGATGCTGGCGCGGCCCGGAGGTTCCTGATTGGGCAGAACGATGTAGTGAACGCCACTTTCCAGGGTGCCGAAGACGGCTTTGGGGTCGGCTTTGAGGTCGCTCTTATCCTGGGGCCAATCGGCTTGGGCAGCGGTGAAGAAAAGAATTAAGAGACTGAAGAGTGCAGCGAGCTTGGGGTTCATACGGAAAAAGGCGGCAAGGGGGAGAGAAAGAGAACGGCTGTCGGGAAGCGAGGGTTGGAAGGAACGACGGCTTTAGGACAAATAGATCGTGGAAAGTGTTGAGGTTGGACTTGAGCGAAGAAAAGCGCAGCCGTGGGCATACGCAAGGCACACGCGAAACGTCCGGGAGAAAAATGGTCGGATGAACAAGTTTGCGGGGATTTGAGAGGAAATCCTCAATCCAGCGTCTGCCGATAGCGTTTGATGCCGAGGGTGAGCATGACCAAGGCGAAGAGGGCGATGGGCCAGAGATTGGGAAGGACTTCGGAGAAGGTATTGCCTTTGAGGAGGATGCCACGAACGACGCGGAGGAAGTGGGTGAGGGGCAGGATTTCGCCGATGTGCTGCGCCCATTGGGGCATGCCGCGGAAGGGGAACATGAAGCCGGAGAGCAGGATGGAAGGCAGGAAGACGAAGAAGGCCATCTGCATGGCCTGGAGCTGGTTTTTCGCCACGGTGGAGAAGGTGATGCCCATGGCGAGGTTGGCGGCGATGAAGATGAGGGCGCCTAACAAGAGCAGTGGAATGCTGCCCTGCATCGGCACGTGAAAGAGCAGGCGGGCGGCGATGAGAATGAGAGCGACCTGGACGTAACCGACGAGGATGTAGGGGGCGATCTTGCCGATGAGCACCTCGCTGGGCCGGGTCGGCATGGAGAGGAGGTTTTCCATGGTGCCGCGCTCGCGTTCACGGGTGATGGCGAGGCCGGTGATCATGACCATGGTCATGGTGAGGATGACGCCCATGAGGCCGGGAACGATGTTATACTGCGTGTTGGCTTCAGGATTGTACAGGGCGTGGACGCGCAAGGACACCGGGCCATCGGTGGGAGCAAGAAACTGCAACGGGCCTTTGAGGTCGTTGTGCAGGGCGGTCGTCAGCAGGGTGGCCATAGCGCCGAGGGTGCCGCCCGTGGCGGCGGGATCGGTGGCATCGGCTTCGATGAGCAGGGAAGGGCGGTCGCCGCGGAGGAGGTCGCGGGAGAAGTTTTCAGGAATGTTGACGACAAACTGAACATCTCCGCGCGCCAGCAGGAGGCGGCCTTCTTCTTCGGTATGCACCTGCTGGACGAAGTCGAGGTAGGTGCTGTTTTTCAAAGCTTGCAGGACGGTGCGCGCTTGCGGCCCTTGATCGGCCATCAGCACGGCTGCGGGCAGGTGACGGGGGTCGGCGTTGATGGCGAAGCCGAAGAGCAGCAATTGCAGGACGGGAATGCCGAGCATCATGGCAAAAGTCAGGCGGTCCCGGCGCATCTGGGTGAATTCCTTCACCATGATGCCGAGGAGGCGGCCTAACGAAAACCGTGGATGTGTCTTCATGAACTGAAGTTGTCGCGGGAGCTTTCCATGAGATGAATGAAAACATCCTCCAGCCCTGCGGAGATTTTTTGCCACTGGTACGGCGGCGTACGAAAAGGAGCAATGGCCTGCTCAAGGGCCGCGGCGTCGTCACCACTGACATGGAGGGTGGCGCCGAAGGCGACGGCCTGCCGCACGCCGGGATGGCTGCGAAGATCGTGGGACAGTTTCAGCAGATCCGGCCCACTGACGGCCCAGGTATGGAGGCCGACATGATCAATGACTTCCTTGACGGTGCCGTGAGTAAGCAGGTTGCCATAAGCGATGTAAGCGAGGCGGTGGCAACGCTCCGCTTCATCCATGTAATGGGTGGTGATGAGGAAGGTGAGGCCCTGCGCGGCGAGTTCATGAATCTGCTCCCAAAAATCCCGGCGCGCCTTGGGGTCGACGCCGGCGGTGGGTTCGTCGAGCAGCAGCAGGCGGGGTTCGTGAATGAGGCAGGCGGCGAGGGCGAGCCTTTGTTTCCAGCCTCCGGAGAGCTGGCCCGCCAGTTGTGTCTGCCTTCCGGTTAGGCCGAGTTTCTCGATGCTGGCCTGGACGGCCTGGCGGCGATTCTTCATGCCATACATGCGTGCGACGAAATCGAGGTTTTCGGCGATGCTGAGATCTTCGTAGAAGCTGAACTTCTGGGTCATGTAACCGACATGGCGTTTGATGGATTCGCTATCGCGAATGACATCGAATCCTAAACAGGTGCCAGCACCGGCGTCGGCGCGCAGCAGACCGCAGAGCATGCGGATGAAGGTAGTCTTGCCGCTGCCATTGGGACCGAGGAAGCCGTAGATCTCACCGGTGCGGACCTGCAGGTCGATGTCGTTGACCACCGTGCGGTCCCCAAATCGCTTGGTCATGCCCTTGACATCGATGGCCAGTTGTTCACTCATGGAGCATCCAGTTGCACATCCACAGGCTGCCCGGGATGCAGCCTGGCGGCGACCTCCGGAGGGAAGACCGCCTCAATCATGAAGACCAGCTTGGCGCGGTTATCGTTGCTGTAGATGACCGGTGGCGTGTACTCCGCCTGTGGGGAGACGAAACTGATCGTGCCTTTGAAGGGCGAATCAACGCCGTCGACATGAATGCTGACGGCATCGCCCTGTTTCAGCGCGGCAAGGCGGGCCTGGGGCACGAAGAAGCGAACCTTGATGTTTTGCGGCGGCAGGATGGCTACAACGGGGCGGCCTGCTGCGACCCACTCGCCTGGGCGATACATCGTGTCAAAGACCTGCCCGGCTTGCGTGGCGTGTTGATTCTTTTGGAGCAGGCTCCAGGCCGCCTGCTCCTGCGCGGCGTCCGCCATCCGTATGGCCGCCTCGGCGGCGGCGATCTGATCCTCGCGGGCACCGAGTTTGGCAGTGGCGAGGTCGGCTTCGATCTGGGCGATATGCGCGCGATTTTGGTCGGCGGTTGAACGTGCGCGGTCGACATTCTCCACAGAGGTGGCGCCAGTGGTGGCCAGCTTTTCCTGACGTTGGAATTCCCGCTCCGAAAGCTCCAGCGCGGATTGGGCTTGTTGCCGTTGCGCTGCCAGGGCGGCGATCTCACTCGGGCGCCGGCCCTTCTTGGCATCTTCCAGGTTCGCCCGTGCCTGCGTCACACGCCGCTCGGCTTCGGACAGCGCCGCCTTTTCCAAGCCATTCTCCAGTTGGAATAGCGAATCGCCCGCCTTCACTTGCGCGCCGCGCTCCACGGAAAGTGTCTCCAAGGCTCCCGCCAGAGGCGCGGCGACGTAGACGTATTCACCTTCAATGTAGCCTTGCAGCAGCGAAGACTCTTTGTGGTCGCAGGCGCCGAGAAGGCATGCCGCGGCGGCCAACTGCCAAAGCCGGTGGAAACGTTTCATGATTTGGCTTTGCGTGTGAGCACGCCCTCCAGGAAGATGGTGAGAATGGCATTCAAGCCCTCCTTGGGCGTCAGGCCGAGCTGGGTGATTTTTTGCGGGTTCACGATCGACTCCGTGGCGCCTAACAAGATTTCGATCATCAGCTCCAGCGGCATGTCCTTGCGAATCATGCCGGCTTTCATTCCCACGCGGAGCACCTTGCTGAAGTAGCGCTGGATCAATTCCTGGCGGCGATGGATCACCAGGCCAAAGAGCTCGGGTGCCTCGCGTTGTACATCGCGTACGTAGACGGGCTGAATTTCGCCGGTGTGACGCTGCAGGGTCGCCAGAAG
>JAXMIV010000200.1:0-5736 GCA_034377045.1 Prosthecobacter sp.
CGGCCGTAGTAGGTCATGGCGCCGGCGGCTTCGTAGCCTCCCTCGTCCCAGACGCGCTGGGACGGGATGTAGCAGGGAATGTCGTTGGTGTAGCCGTTGACCCAGGTGCGGGCGGGATCGAAGCCGCGTTTGAAGCGCAGCGAATAATCCACCACCACCTCACCTGGCAGATTGATGGTGAGGAGGTCATCCGCGAAGGCCCAGACCTGCACCATGTAGGGCAGGTCCTGCGGCGGCTTTTCCTGTCGTTCAAGCATGGCCAGGAAATGGCGGGCGTGCATGGCCAGCGCCTTGTCCTTGTTGGCTGGATCGTCAGCGCGTTGCCGCAAGGTCGCGGCGTCAGGCAAGGGTTCGAACGGCAGCCGAACGTGCTGGGTGGAACTGGCGATCGGGCCAAGAATCGGCCGCATGGGGCTGGTGACGAGGCGTACCACCTCTATAGCGAGGGAAGTGCCGTGTTGTTCTACGAAAGACATTTCCCGTCTGGGGTATGGATTTTGATCGGCGCCGCAGCCGACGGCGGTAAGCGCGACGACCTTGGGAAAGCGCAGTTCCAGTTCCTTTTGGGCACATCCCGCCCAGTCGGGGTGGGTTTTGTTGATGCTCAGCGTCGTGCAATGGCAGGCGTAACTGGTGTAGATGGCGCGGAGAGTGCCATCGGGCGCGGTGATGCGCAGCACCGGCAGAGCGTGATCCACAGGGCCATAGGGGTTCGGGCTGTTGGCGAATCCCGTGGGCGTCTTCAGGCGGCGGTTCATGGCAAAACGCACCTTGCCCTCGTTCCAGTCGACCTTCGCGGCCTGCTGGTCACTGAGGGCCTGCACGACCACCTCGGTCATTTTCGCGGTGAGTTCCTCCGCATAGCGGGCGACGTGTTGGTGCTCTTCCGGTGTCAATTCCTTGCCGAAAAGGAAGGGCAGGACGCCGGGCAGCATGGGTGCGCAATGGGTATGGCTGGAGTGCAGGGAAAAGCGCTCATCCTGGAGTTTCCAGCCTGCTTTGGCCACCCGCGCCAGCACTTCGGTGCGCATGGAGGCGGGCACCCCGCAGTTGTCCACGGTCAGAATGACATTCGGGGGGTCCTGATCCCAGGTCAGAGCCAGTGCCTTCGCATGCAGGGGCATAGCCACACCTTCGTTCTCGCTGGTTCGGCTGCCGTAGCCGCTCAGCCTAACTGGAAAGCTGGGAGTGACATCAATGGCAGCCGCACCCGACTTCCACGCGGCCGAGGCCGCAGGCATGCCGAAGTGGCAGAAACCGGTCGCCAGGAGGCCAATCCAGAGACGTCGAGCGCGGGCGCATTGGTACATCATTCAACCTTAGAGATGGGATGCCGCTTGCCAAGCCCGGAAACAAACGCGGCAGCCTAAGCTTGCGCGGAAGGAGCCAGCCTGCGAAGATGAAGAATGGCAGCACGGTTACCCCATTACGTACGGGTTTTCACCCCAATCGCAGGGATGATTGCGGCGGCTGTCACCCTACCCTCTCTACTTATGGCGGACAACCTACGCATCGGCCTCATCGGGCTGGATACCTCGCATGCGGAGGAGTTTACCCTGCGCCTGAATGATCCCGCGAATCCCAACCATATCCCTGGTGGCCGCGTGGTGGCAGCGTTTCCCACCAGCAGCCCGGATTTGCCCGAAAGCGCCAGCCGAGTCGGCGGCTACACAGCGACTCTGCGGGACAAGTACGGTGTCAAAATCACCGCCAGCATCGCCGAAGTTTGCGCGGCGACGGATGCCGTGATGATCTTGAGTCTGGATGGGCGTCCGCATCTTGCGCAGGCCACGGAGGTGATTGCGGGGGGAAAGCCGTTCTTCCTGGATAAACCGGTGGCGGCTTCCCTGAAGGATGCCGTGGAGATCTACAAACTCGCGGAGACCGCGAAGGTTCCGCTTTTCAGCGCTTCCGCGGTGCGCTGGTATGCTGGCCTGCTTGAAGTCGCGAATGCGGAGCCTACACCTGCCAAGGCGGCGATCTCCTACGGTCCCTCCCCCGTTCTGCCGCATCATCCGGACCTGTTTTTCTATGGCATCCATCCCGTGGAAGCCCTGTTTGTGACGATGGGGGCAGGCTGCCAGAGTGTCAGCCGTACCTCCAGTCCCTCGATATCCGTGGTCACCGGCACCTGGGACGGGGACCGGCTGGGCACGCTCTACGCCCTGCACTCGCAGCCTATTGGTTCGCCGTATTACAAGGTGGTGAGGTTTGGAGCCCAGGAGGTCTTCGAGCAAAAGTCGCAGGGCGACTACACCCCCATGCTGCGTGAGATCATCAAATTCTTCCAAACGAAACAGCCCCCCGTCTCCACCCGGCAAACCCTGGAAATCTATGCTTTCATGGAGGCGGCGGAAGAGAGCAAACGCCTGGGAGGGAAGAAGGTTAACCTGCGGGAAGTCCTGACGAAAGCCGGAGCTCCGGAGGCGTGGATGCCCGCCGTTCCGGCACCGCCCGCCAAACCGGCGCCTGCCTCGCCTGCAAAGTCGACGCCCGCCCCTCCCGCCAAGGCAAAGTAGGACCCCGATAGGCGCGGCGAGGGGGGCCGGAGACGATATCTCAGGCCGTAAGATCGCCCAGATTGAACATTCCGGCTGGGTTTTGTCTGACTTATTGTGCGACTTGGCTAACCCCCAAAGCCATAACCCCCATGATTGAATTAGAAACCGTCCAAGACAGCCAGGTTGAGGAAGATATCCGGATTCTTCAGCGCATTGCTGAAAGAGACTCACGCAGCTTTCAGGAGCTGTATCGGAAGTATTCGGGTCTCCTTTTCAGCGCCATCTCCAACGTACTCAACGATCACCATGACGCCGAAGACGTCATGCAGGAAGTGTTGGTGCAGATTTGGAACAAGGCCCATCTTTACGAACCCCGCAAAGGCAAGCCGCTGACGTGGCTGACCACCATGGCGCGCAATCGTGCCATTGACCGTATCCGTGCCAAACAGCGCCGTTCCCGCCTCAACGACGAGTTCGAGGTCGAGAATAAGAACGTCCAGCCCGAATTCGAAACCTCCGGCCGCGATGTGCTGCAGGATAAGGAGCGGGACACGATTCTGCGTGGCGCCGTCTCGAAGCTGACCGACGACCAGAAGGAAGCGATTCACCTTGCCTACTTCAGCGGCCTGACCCAGGCCGAAGTCGCGGAAAGACTTCAGGAGCCCCTGGGAACCGTGAAAGCGCGCATTCGCCGCGGCGTGAATCGCCTGGAAGGCCTCGTTAAGGCCCGGTGGGATTGAACGATTGAGCTTGAGATAGCCAGACCGGCGCTCTTGTGGTTGCTTCCGCCATGCGGATTGGAATCACAGGAGTGACGGGCTTGATTGGGGAGGCGGTGGCGTCTCTGGCCCGGGATCAGGGACACCAGGTCGTTGCTTACACGCGGCGCGCCCAGGCCGAAATCCCACTGGCTGCCGAAGTCCTGACGCAACCTGCCGAGTTTCCAGGCGCGTTGCCGGAGACTCAGATCGATGCCTTGGTGCACCTGGGGGGCGAATCGCTGATGGGGTTATGGACCAGAGCGAAGCGTGAGCGCCTCTGGTCCAGCCGGGTCGACACGACGCGAGCGTTGGTGGACCATCTTGGAACCTGGCGGCCTGAAAGTCGGCCGAAGGTGCTGGTTTGTGCTTCCGGGATCGGTGCTTATGGGGATCGCGGTGAAGAAATCCTGGATGAAAGCAGCCCGCGCGGGAAAGGCTTTTTGGCAGAGCTCTGTCACGCATGGGAGGCGGCGGCCTGCGCGGCGGAGCGCCTCGGCATCCGCGTGGTGAACTTGCGCAGCGGCATGGTGTTGAGCCGGGAGGGCGGCGCCCTGCCTTTGCTGCGGCGTCTTTTCTCCAGCGGCCTCGGCGGCAAACTGGGATCGGGACGGCAATGGCTGTCCTGGATTCATGTGCGGGATGAGGCCGGTGTGGTCCTCTGGGCGATCGGCAACGAACGGGTCCGGGGTCCGTTGAATGCGTGTGCGCCAGATGGGGTGACCAATGCTGTTTTTACCCGCATGCTCGCTGCCAAGCTGCGGCGGCCTGCTGTCATCCCCGCGCCGGCGGTTCTGCTTCGGCTTGCCCTCCGTGGTATGGCGGATGAGATGCTGCTTTGCAGCCAGCATGCGATTCCTCGCGTTGCGAGGGAATTGGGCTACACTTTCCGCCACCCTGATCTGAATGGCGCACTTGGCGCCCTGATTGGGAATTGATTTGCCCTTTTGTCCGCATCCATGGCCGCCCTTCAGAATACCATCGGCATCATCTACGATTACGACCAGACGCTCAGCCCGACCTACATGCAGGATGAGGCGCTCTTCCCGCATTTCGGCATCAACCCGGAGCAGTTCTGGAAGAAGAGCCGCCAGTTGGTGGACCGCGAGGGCTATGACGGCGAACTGGCTTATCTGAAGACCATGCTCGACTACCTCGAGATGGACCGGCCCACCAACGAAGAGTTGCGCCAGCTCGGCGCCAAGCTCTGCTTCTACAAGGGTGTGCCGGAGCTTTTCGATGAATTGCACAATGTGCTCACTGATCAGCATCGTTTGTTAGGCGTCAAAATCGAGCACTACATCATCTCGTCCGGCCTCAAGGTGCTGCTGGATGGCAGCGCCCTGGCACCGCACGTGAAGTGCATTTTCGGCTGTGAATTCGGCCAGGATAAGGATGGTCGCATCACCTTTCCCAAGCGCGTCATCAGCCACACGACCAAGACGCAATTCCTCTTTCGCATCAACAAGGGCATGCTCGAACCGCATGAAGATGTGAATGACCACATGGATCCGGCGCTGCGGCCGATCCCCTTTCAGAACATGATTTATGTGGGCGACGGCCCCACGGACGTGCCCTGCTTCACGCTCATGAAGCGCTACGGCGGTCACGCGATGGCTGTCTACAATCCGGATGACCTCAACCGGTCCAGCTTCCGCAAGTGTTACCAGCTCTCCGCCCTGGCAGACCGCGTCAAGCACATCGCACCCGCTGACTATCGCGCGGGCAGCCATCTGCGTCTGCTCTTGGAAGAAATGATCCTCGACATCGGCGATGCCATTTTGCGTCGGAAGAAGTTAGAGATCGAAGAAGGCACGGTATCGGCGCCGCATTTTTGAGGCAGCCTACAGATTCCCCGCCAGATCCAATTTCGTCTCGATGGGCTGGCCGTCCAGCAAATGGGCGACCAACTGATTGGCCAGCCAGGGCGCGCGCAGGACGCCCTTTGATCCCAAGCCGTTCATGAAGGCGATTTGCGGCCGGGCGGGATGCCGGCCAATCAAGGCTTCGCGGCCTTTGATGATCGGCCGCACGCCGGTTTGCGAGCCGACGATCTGGTAGGGAATCTTCAATAGTGCCTGCAACTTCTTCTCGAGGCCGGCGATCGCGTCAGGTGAAGGAGTGTTAGGTTCATCGAATGGCAGTTCATAGGTTGGTCCAACCCGCAGCGTGCCATCGCTGCGAGGCAGCAGCCAGCAGCCGCGGTTGATGATGCGCCACTCACCGCGTGTGTCTGCCGCCACCGTCAGGACGGTACCGCGTGCGGATTGAAAGGGTACCCAATCAAACCAGGGATGTTTCGCGGCTTCCCAGCCGGTGCAGAACACCGCCGTCGAAAACAAGCGGCCCTGCCAGCTCACACCACCATCCTTGAAGACCAAATCTTCGGGAGCCACTTCTCCGCGCTGCCAGGAACCCAGGCTTTCAAAGCAAGCCCGGCTGGCATTGAGAAAGACCGCCGTGTCCAGCCAGCCCGA
>JAXMIV010000201.1:0-6282 GCA_034377045.1 Prosthecobacter sp.
TGCTGACTCCCGAGAATTTGGCGAAGGGTGATCCGGTGAAAGGACACTTCGTTTTCCAGGCGGTTTGCGCGGTCTGTCACAAGCTCTATGGCGAAGGTGGCGCCATCGGTCCGGACCTGACGGGTGGAGATCGCCACAAGCTGACGTTTTTGCTGGAGAACATGATTGATCCCAGTGCGATCGTGCCAGCGGATTACCGGGTCAGCGTGTTTAAACTCAAAGATGGACGCACGCTGACCGGCGTGATGCCGGAACAGAATGCGCGAACGGTGACGATTCAAACGCCGGCGGAGCGGCTGGTGATCGAGCGCAGCCAGATCGGCGAGCAGACGCAGTTGCCGATGAGCCTGATGCCGGAAGGCCAGTTGACGGCCTTGGGCGAGGAACAAGTCAGGCACTTGCTCACCTACCTGATGAGCCAGGGGCCGATTGGAAAGTGAGCCTAAAGGAGAAGGGCTTTTCAAGCCCGCAAGGGTTGCAACCCCTTGCTCCTTGGATCACGGAGCTTCGACATTGAGCGCGTCCATGAGGGACTGCCGGTTGGGCGTGCGTGCGGGTTCTTGCGGTTGCACGGAACCGATGGCGGACGCGAGCATGCTTTGGCCGTGCTGGCGCAGCAGCGGCAATGAGGCGTCCGGTGTGTATTGAAAAAGAGCCAGGTGTCCAGACGCGCCGGTGATCACCAGCAGGCAGCCGAGTTGGTAGTTTACGATCATCTCGCCGCAATTGCCCATTTGGCTGCGCTGTCCGAGATCGGTCACCGCCGCCATGGCGCCTTGAATCAAGACGGCGACGATGGCGGGATCGGCGTTGTTTTGGCCGAGCTTGGCGAGAAGCTGTCCGTCTGGACTGATGAGAGCCGCGTAAACAAGGCCGGGAGTGGGGGGAAGGTTGAGGGTCACGGGTTTTTGTCCGAGTGCATTCGAGAGGCCTAGCCAACGATGTTGATCGATCAATGATGAGCCATCTCACGGGGAGCGGCTTCGAGACGATCGGGTTGGCGGGCCTGAAATTGGCTGAGCACGGCCATGGAGATGGCGTTGAGGGTGGCGAGGACATTGCGGCCGTTTTTGGCGTCGGCTTCGAAACTCAGCAGAGGCACGGGACGGTTGTTGAGCAGAAACTCGAGGTACTCAACGGGAGCCGAATTGGGAAGGTCGCGCTTGTTGTATTGCAGGATCAGCGGCAGGCGGTCGGCGGCGGTGCCATTGATGCGCAGATTCGCCTCCAGGGATTGAAAAGCGTGGATGTTATCGCGCTGGCGGTCGATCTGGCTGTCGGCGACAAAGACGACACCATCAGCCTGGCGCAGGACGAGTTGCAGAGTCGCATTGTAGGTGACCTGGCCGGGGACGGTGTAGAGATGAAAGGAGGTTTTGAAGCCGGGAATGGCCGCGCTTTCCACCGACAGGAAATCGAAAAACAAGGTGCGGTCCTGTGCCGTGGAAAGGCTGACGAGGTCGCTGCGGCCGCGGGGGTCCAGCTTGGCGTGGATCTGCTGGAGGTTGGTGGTCTTGCCACTCAGCGGAGTGCCGCAGTAAACGATTTTAAAGCTAACCGTTTTTTGCTCGTGATGAATAGCGGGCATGGCGATCAGGGAGCAGCGTCAGGCCAGCATCCGGGAAAGTTCACGGGCAATCAAGGTAATCTTGTCGCGCAGGCCGAGCGTCGGCTCCTCGTCATGGAGCACGCCAAGGATGACGGCATCCGGAAAGCAGAAGGTCATGAGGCGGTCACCGGCATTGAGGGTGAAGGTTTCCGCTCCATCGATGCCGATGAGGGGTCCGAGAGTCCGCAAATGATGGGCGAGATCGGTAGCTTGGCGCTGGAATTCCCGCGCCTGCGGTTTGTGCGCGCCAGCATGGGAGAGCACCTGATCGCCCTTGAGGCAAACGCAGGCGGCGATGCCCGGCAGCAGGCTGGTCATCTCCACGATCCGCCGCGGTGTCAGGTCTTCATCCGTGCCTAACAAAGCCCGCAGAAGAATCTGTTCCGTCTGCGTATCGAGCGGTCGCAGGCCCACGGAAGACGAACTTCCTGGTTTGGGAGCGGCGGAAACCGGTGGCGGTGTTGAGCGGACAGGCACTGCGGCGGGAAGAGGCGCTGGTGGGGCGCGTTCCGCGAATAGTGGTACGGCTGGCGGAGCGTCTTGAAAGGCTGATGCCCTTGCCGGTGGCGGTTGCTGGCGCGCCGGTGCGGCCGGGTCGATCCAGGCCGGCTCGGGTGGCGGTGAGGCCGTATTGCCACCGCCAAGAAGTTCGGCGCTGCTCAGGCCCTGCGAGCCCACCCTGACAGGAGGCTGATTGAAAGGATGTCCGCTCGGCGGGCTAAAAGGTTCGGGCGCTTCTTCGACCGTATCGGATGACGTCGGGGGCCAGCCTTTGGGTGCTGTGGCGGGCGGAGTTGCGGCTGGGCCAGCAGCGAAAGGGTCCGCAGTTTTGGCGACGGGGGCTGGAGCGACGGGTACAGGAAACGTCGGCAGAATAGGTGGCGCCGCCAAGGTCGGTTCTGCCGGCCTGGTGAAGGCCGAGGGCGGAGCCTCGCTGAAGAGTGGGACGACCGATTTCACTTCGGACGTTTCGGCCCTCGGCGCAGGCGCGAGGAAAGATGCAGCCGGAGCGAACCCGGCCGCTTCAGGTGAGGACGCGGGCGTCTGAGCCGGGGGTTCAATCCGCATGGTGGCGCCGGAAGACGGCTGAACCACCTGTCCGACGCCGCTGCCGCCGGCCACATGGGGAGCGGCGGCCGGAGCGCTGGAAGCCATGGCGCTGGTGAGTTCCGGGATCGGCAACTGCAAGCGGAAGTCGCGTTTGACCTGACTCAGGACGTTGCGGAAGCCAATATCACTGATGCCATCGACAACCATTCCCAACTCCGTCGTTGGGTTGCCCGAGGCCATCTGCTCGCGAATGAAGGCCGTTGGCAGCGAGGTCATGATCCAGGCAGGAACTACCACGGGATCAAAGCCGAGTTCCGCGACAGTATAGCCTTTGAGCAAGCTTGAGAGACTGACCCGGAAAGTGGTGCTGCTGGCGCTGGCAGGCTGTGCGGAGGGGAAAGGTGAGACGGCGGCGGCCTTCGGAGCAGCGAAGAGAGAAGAAGCAGTGCTGGGGTCGGAAGGTTGGATGGATCGCGTCTCTCCGGGAGGCGTCGCCGTGCCAAAGGCGGGGAAGGCGGGATAAGGCTGCGCGCTGGCCGTTTGGGACGGCGGCTCGGGTGCGGCGGGAGAGGAAGCGCCGGCAAAAAAGCCAGAAGTTCTGGGCTCTTGCTGCGGTGTGACCGCGCCTGTTCCGGCTGGCGAAAGAGTCTGGCCAAACGGTGACACAGGGGCTGGAGCCGACGCACCGAAGGGAGAGGACGCCACCGGCGCACCAAACGGCGAAGCCGCAGCCGATGGCGTTACCGTACCAAAAGGCGAAGCGGGTCCTGGCGATGCCGCAGTCTCAAACGGGGATGCAAAGGAGGTTCCAGCCAGCGGTTGGGGGGCGAATAGATTGGCCTGCGCAGGCAAAGGATCTTCGGGTTTGATGCCAAAGGGCGAGGGGCCGGGGGAATCAACGGCTGCGTTGGGCAAAAACGGGTTTCCGGGGAAGGCGGAGATGATGGCAGGCGTGGCGCCTTCCGGCAGGGAGAGTTGCGACACATCGCGGCCTGGAAGGTCTGCCAAAGGCGGTGGCGGCCCTTGCCGGCGCGGTGGCAGAGCGGTGGCTGCGGGTGCTGAACCTTGGACTGCGGAAAAGGGCTCCAACACGGCGCTGAAGGGTGAGTCTTGCGGCGCGGTCGGACGATTCGGCGCCATGACCTCGAAATTGGGTGCTTGCTGCGCTGTGGCGATGAGACGCGGCAGCTTCGACGCGGGCAGAGGCACCATGCGCGGATCCTGCGGGGAAATCGGCGTTTGAAAAAGGGCCGGGCAGACGCGGTAAATCTCAAAGATCGGCAGGGCTGCCTGGCCGCTGCGCAATGCGGCATCGAGGATTTGTGGTGACACTGCCACGGGTTGGTCGGGCGAGAGGGCGCCAAAGCGGGCGACATCCGGCGGCAGTTGGGGAAGCACATCCCCGACCGTAAGCGGCGAACCGGTGTTCGAGGTGGCAGGGACGGCAAAGGGGGAACTTTGCGCCTGTTGCGAATTGAGTGACTCCCCGATCATCGTCCGAAAGAGCGGCGTGGCGATCGAAAAGGGGGACCCACTTGCATTGAGCGGGGGAGCTGGATGCATAGGAAGAGCGTTTTCAAAGGCTGCCGCAGACGAAAATGAGCCTCCACCAAGTGGCGTCGTGTCCACCATCTGCTGGCTTTCACTGGGCTCAGTTGGGTGTTGAAACATGCTGCGGAAGGAGAAACCCATCGCTTACATTGAGTCGCACGAAGTGCTGTTAATGTGGAAAATCACTATAATTACAAATATTTATAAATCTCCTAGATTTCAAAATAATATGTTTAATTGATGGTAAATATCAAGGCATATTAAATCCAGCTTATTTTAAGTTGCCGGACGCAAAATCCGTTCATGCCGACCTTCGCCGACTCGAAACGACAAACCGCGCATCCGTTCATGAGGTCGTGTTTCGTCAATCGCGTCATTGCAGCAGAGTGCCAAAATCATTGGCCCGACCTGCGGTGCCACAGCGTAATATATCGAGATCGTGGATCGAACTGCGGCAGTGGCTGGTGGGAGGTGATCTTTTTCAGATCGCGGTATCGCAGTTCGTTGGTGACAAAAAAGATGCGACTGCTAATTTCGAACTCCCTTTTCCAAGAAAATGCTCATTTATCGCTCTGTAAGAGAACAATATCGGACGACTTCTGTGCGCGCGCTCCTGTTGGGTGCCGCCGGTTTATGATTATCTTCAGACAGACCGCCCTACTTTTTACTGCACGATGATTGCCATGAGAAGAAGTCTCTGTGCTGCCTTTGTCCTCTCCGCCGGCGTCCATGGATTCGGTCAGGCGCCGCCTCCTGCCGCGCCCGCTGCTCCTGCGGCACCCGCCGCGCTGAATAAACAGGACGAGACGGAAGCCTTGATGAATGCGGCCCTGGCGCTGTTTCAGGAGGCCAAGTATCCCGAGGCCCTGTCGAAGATCGATCAGGTCAAAAAGAACCTGGGCAACAAACCCTTCGCCCAGGTGCTGTTTGTCGAAGGCGCGTCTTATTTCAACCTGAACGACTATCCGAAGGCCATCACGAGTCTAGAAGAGTACGTGAAGAATTTTGCCGACGGGGAGTACATCCATCAGGTGCGGATGGCCCTGGGTCGCTCCTACATCAACAAGGGTGAACCAGACAAGGGCATCGAGATCCTCAAGGAAGTGGTGAGCAAAGCGCCGGACATGAAGGCGGAGGCGGGCTTGTTTGTCGCTGAGGCGTTGCGCAAGCAGGAGAAGATCGATGAAGCGCTTGGCGTCTTGAAGTCCGTGCTGGAGGGGGGCATTCGCAGCGCTGAGGCCATCCAAGCGGCGATGATGGCTGCTGATCTTTATGTGGTCAAAGGCCAGCTCGACGAAGCGGGGAAGCTGATGGAGAACGTCAAGGGCTTCGCCTCCGGGGGTGACAACGTCGCCCAGATGAACAACATCTATCTGAAGCTCGGCGACCAGATGCTGGAAAAGAAGAGCTTTCGCGAGGCTCTGGGTGCTTATCAAATGGTGCGCCGGAAGAGTGAGATCAGCCGGTTGCAAAAGGACGTGATTGCCAAGATTGAGCAAAGCCTCCGGGAACCGGGGAAGGGCCCGATCCGCGGCGCCAAGGAAGAATTGGAAGCCAGGCTGAAGATGAACAATGAGTTGTTGGAGGAGATCGAAAAGCGCACGGACTACGATGCCTCGCTGTACTACAGGTTGGGCCGTTGCTATTTCGAAATGAGCCGCCTCTGGGAGTCGCTGCTGGCTTTTGATGTCATCATCAATGAGTTCAAGGAATTCCCGCAGCGCGACCGCTGCATGTTCGGCATGATCATCGCCAATGCGCAACTCAAGCGTGTGAAGTCCGCTCGCGAGCTGTGCGAGAGGTACATTGAGGATTTCCCGGATGGCGCGGATCTCGGTACGGTTTCCGAAATGTTTGGGATGCTGGCTTATGACAACGGCAAGCTGCAGGACGCCGCGGATGCGTTTGCCAAGGCTGAGGGCTTTCCCAAGGCGGATAAGGAACGCCTGCGGTACCTGCGCGGCAACGTGCTTTTCGAAATGCAGCGGTTTGACGACGCGCGAACCTCCTTCGAGTTGCTGATGAAGGATTTTCCGCAGAGCGCCTATAAGGATGATGCCCTTTACCGCATC
>JAXMIV010000202.1:0-4538 GCA_034377045.1 Prosthecobacter sp.
AGACCGCGTGTTTCTTGTCCCCGAGGTCGATGCCGATTGTGGTGTGGTGTTGGGATGACTTCGCTTTCATAGGTGGAAGGCAGTCTCGATCCACTCCCCTGGCGCGACCTCAACTGCCTTCTCATTCTATCTTTAGCGTGAGGTTCCAAAGCACTCACGCTGAAGCGTGAACAACGTACCCAGATGTGCCGCTGCCAAATCGCGTCTGCTTCATCCCGCGTGCTGCAGCGCCTTGATGATCTTGTCCGTGCATTCGACCAGCGCCGGCAGATCCGGCGGCGCCACCTCCTTCGTCGCCGTGCGCAGCAGGATGCGAAACAGATGCGCCGACAAAGCCGGATGCCGCTGCCTCAGCTGCGCCAACGCCTTCTCAATGTCATCCTCCGGCCATTCTTCCAGCATCTCCATCGGCAAACCTTCCGCCACCGGCCAGACAGCGTCAAGCCGAGGCGGACCTCAGGCATGAACTATAAATGCATCCACCCCACGCGCGGCATGCGATCGGGCAAATCACAGATCCCTCCCCCCTTCCGTGTATTCAGTGTATTCCGTGGTTGATCGGTCTTTGGATTCCTGAACTCTGAGGTACAACCACGGAATACACAGAACACACGGAATGGGATCACCGATCCCTTCATTCCTTTGCTAACACTCTTAATTCTCCCTGCCACGTGCTCCGCTCATCACGGCGGAGCATGATGGCTACTGTACTCCTTTCATCCACCCGCGCAGTTGATCGCGGAGGATGCCCATCTCTTTCAGCAAGGTGGGCAGGTCGGCGTGGAAATGTTCCAGGCACCAGGGGCCGCGATAGCCGGCGTCCCAGCCTAACTGAAAGCAGCGGCGCAGATCATACGCGGCGTGGCCGCCGTCCGGCGTCATCTCCAGCGCTTTGAAATCGCAGGAGACCGCGAAGGGAAACGCCTTCGCCAGCCCTGCGTAACGGGCGGCATCGGTCCAGTTGCCGGTGTCCGGCTGCGCCCGCAACCCGGCTCCGGCCGCCGCCTCGATCACCGCCGGAATCGCCTCCGGATCGTCCTTCATCCAGCCGAAGTTTTCCACCAGCAGACTGATTCCGAGCGTCTGGCCGTGGTCCGCCAATTCCTGGTAACTCGCCGCCAGCAATTTCAAGTCCGGCCGCTTCGGACCCGGCAGGGGCCGCACCCAGCGCACGCCGAGCCGAGCCGCGGCGGTCATTGTGCGTTTGTATTCGTCGATCGCGTGGCGGCGCACCGCGGCATCCGGACTGGTCATGTCCAGATCCTTCTGATTCATCTTCAGGTTCGTCAGGACACAGCCCGCGCGTTCGGCGGCGGCGCGCAGTTGGTCAAGGCAATCCGGCTCCAGCGACACCAGCGTCGCCGTCATCAAGTCGATCACCCGCAGGTCCAGTTCATCGCGCATCAGTTGTGGCAGATCCAGCAGCCGCAGCTTGCCCGCGCGGCGTTCGACCATGACGTGCTTGCTGAATGATCCGGTGGTGATGCCCACCTCTCCCGCCAAGGGATTCGCCGTAGCCGCGCCTGCTCCCGCCGTGACGGCCAAGCCTGACAAAGCGGTGTGCAAAAACTCGCGGCGGTTCATGGTTCGTCAATGCGGGGGTTGTTGAAATCAGACTAACCAACGGTGATGCGCCATGGCATGCCTCATTCCGCGCAAGCATGAACCGAGACTACGGCGGGCTGCCGCCTCCTGGTTCAGCCGGGACCAGGTGCACCACCGCCTCCACATGGAAAGGCCGCACGGGAAACTTCTTCTCCGCTTCCATCTCCCCATTCTCCCCGAAGAAAATCACCCGGCCGCTGCGCCCGGTCATGTACTGATCCACGTAGGCCACCATGGCCGACCGGCTCTTTTCGGTATGAATCACCGCAAGCGTCTCACACTGTCGAAAGAACCATTCCCAGCCCGTGAATTTGACGTGGAAAACAGTTATGCCCACCGATTCCCCTTCCGGCAGGTCCGCCAATGAATCTCGCTCAGGGCTCAGGAGATCGTCGACCATAATTTGAAAACGGATAGCCCGGGCGAAACTTTAGCGGCAAATTAAAAAAAATTATCGCCTGACGGTAAGCCTCTTCACCCGCAGTCAAAAGGCCAGCCAAATCTCTGGTCAAATCTTCGCCGGAAATCACACAGGCAAGACCAAGGCCCGACGGCAGGCGGGCGGCGTCCTAAATTTCGAGCCTTCAGAAGTCCGCCGCGCTCACCGCGCACGAATTTTAGGATATGAAAACCCACCCCCTTCCCGTCGTTGAATCCCTCGAACCGCGCCTGGCTCCCGCCGGCGTCATTGCCGCCATCGTCGCCGGTGGTGTCCTGAAACTCACCGGCGATGCCGTCGACAACGGCCTGACGGTCACGGAAATCTCCCCGGACACCTTGCGCCTCACCGGTACGGGCGGCACCCTCATCAGCCTTTCCGGCGCCGCCGGGGTGGCCACCATCGACATTGCCAACGTGGACAAGGGCATCCTCGCGGATCTCAAGCAGGGCAATGACACGCTGACCATAAGCGCCGCCGCCTTCAGTGGCGATGTCAACGTGCAGCTCGGCATCGATGACAATACCCTGACGCTCGCGGACTTGGCCCTGGGTGGCAACCTCATCGTCAACGGCCTCAACGGCACCGATACAGTGTCGCTGAGCGGCACGACCCTGATGGTGAACGGCCTAACGACCATTAATCTGGGGGATGGCAACAACACCACCAACCTCTCGCCCACGGGAGTCGTCGTTTTTGGCACCGGGCTGACCTAGCGACAAACCGGAATCCCTCTTGATTCCGTTGTCCTTCCCATTCACAACCCTCCACCACCTGCATCACCCCACCCGCACCACCCCTCTTCCGAAACAAGTTTCGATTTCCCCATTGACTGTCTTCTCATGGAAGCGTGAACAACGTACTCCTGAAACCAATCATTAGAACCTTACGGTTAGGCCCATGGTGGCGCCGATGCCGGGTTCGTTGGTGCCGGAGCCGTGGTAGCGGAAGTCTTCGTCGAGGAGGTTATCCAGCGAAGCGGTGACGCTGATGTTTTTGGTGATGTCGACACCGCCGCGCAGGGTCAGCAGGGTGAAGCCGGGTGTGCCGCCGGGGGGAATGCGTTGAGTGTCACGGCGGTCGGCACTGCTGAGTTTGTCGGCGCGGGCATAGGATAGGCAGGCTAGTTCGCCCCAGGCGCGGCAAGTGGTGGTGCTCTGCCAACGGACGCCTCCATAGAGGATGAGGGGGACGGTTTTTGAAAGGGGTTCCGCGCGCAACAGGGGTGTGGCGTTGGGGTATTGGTCCACTTCTCCCTGGGTGTAGGTCAGTTGTCCGAAGGCAGACCAGTGTTCGTCAAAACGATAGGTGCCTGCCAGCTCAAAGCCATTCACAAAACCATCGCCGGCATTCTCCTTCACGACGACGCGGTTGACGCCAACAAAGGTGCTGGTGGGACGGCGAACGATCATGTTGTCGAGCAGTGTGTAAAAGTAGGCGGCGCTGCCGGTGAAGCGCTTCGTCTCGGTCTTCAGGCCGACTTCGAAATTCACGAACTGCTCGGGTTCGAGACCGGTGGCGGGTACCTCCAATTCGCCGCTGAGGGCGATGTCCAGGCGGGAAAGGTCGGAGAGATTGGGAGCACGAAAGCCTTCGGAGACACCGGCAAAGAACTTGAATTGATCCTTGTCGTCGAGGTCCACCAGGATGCGGGCGCTGGCGGAGAAGTCGTTCCATGCGTCCGAGTAACTATTCGCCAGACCGGTGACGGGATTTTGGAAACGGCCGACGTCGGCCATTGCATGGGTGTAGCGGCCGCCGAAGAAGAGGTGGAGTCGATCTCCGATGTCGATTTCATCCTGAATATATAGGCCCAGGAGATCGTAGGTGGAGTCATCGCCGACGGCACCCTGGATGGCATGGGTTACCTGAGTGGAGAGGGGGGCGGGCCGGTCGCGGACGCGAACGCTGCCGGAGTTCACCCATTCATGGTAATAGTCCATCCCATAAGTCAGGGTGCCGATGGGTGTCTGACTCTCGAATTGCAGATCGAATCCCAGGGTGGAGAGCTCGACGGACCCGTAGGAGGTGTCAATGTTCACACCGTTGGGACGGACGCGGTGCTCGTATTCATTGGCGGTCTGAAGGGACACGGTGAAACTGGCGGAATCGATGAAGCTGTTGAGCTCTTGGCCCTCAATTCGGAGATAGGAGAGCGAGCGCTCCTGATCGTACGAGCGGCGGAAATCGGTGCCGGCCGTCGTGCCTTCCCAAGAACGGCCGTAGATGGTGGCGTGCGTGCGCCAGACATCGTTTTGACGCAACTGCTGATGGACGGCCGTGAGGGTCCAGTTCGCGTCCAGCGCCACATCGAGGCGGATGTCATAGGCCCATTCATCATAGCCGGTATAGAGCTGCTTGCCGATGCCGCCTGCGGAATAGACGTCGTCGAACTGTTTCAGGCTGCCACCCATGTGCAGGCCCCACTTGCCGCCTTCACCGACATTAAACTCCATGTGCTCGGCCGTGCTGTTTTCCGCGGTCGATCCCCGGA
>JAXMIV010000203.1:0-2560 GCA_034377045.1 Prosthecobacter sp.
GCGCTGCCTCTGACCCTCATCGGCTTCCATCTCCGAAAGCATGATCTTCACCGCCACCGTGCGGCCCAGCTTGCAGTCCGCGGCCTCCAAAATGCTGCCCATGCCACCCCGCGCGATCTCCTGACCGAATTCATAAGGCACCGTGGCATCCGGATTCGCAACGCAACTGACGGCAGGATTGTCAGGACTTTGCGGTAGGTTGGAATCGGCGGGCATCGGGATGGTGAAGTAGAAACGATAAACGTGGTCACTTTCCGCTGGCAGCCTTCTTTGCGTCGTAAGTCTTCCAGAATTCCGCCGCCGTCTGCGACCCCTTGGAATAGATCCGGCGCAGCTTCGGCAACTGGCGCAGGACTTCAATTCCCGCGCAGCCATCGGGAAAGGACAAGGTGTCCAGTTCACGGCACGCGTCCAGCGGGGTCAGGTCCTTCACGGAAGACTTTCCGAGGTAGAGTTCCCGCAGAGGCATCCCGGCCAGCGGGGAAATGTCGCTTATCCTGTTGTTGTCAGCATGCAGTTCTTCCAGGGGCATTCCGGCCAGCGGTGAGAGGTCGGTGACCGTCGTGTTGCCGTATATCGCTAGCTTGCGGAGTTTCACGCCCCGCAGCGGTTCGAGGGTCGTGATGGGCAAGTTTACCAGCCAGAGCTCTTCCAGCGGCAAGCCGCTCAGAGGGCTAAGGTCGGTGACGGGGGTCATGTTTAAATTCAGCTTGAGCAGTGGCATTCCGGCAAGTGGGCGCAGGTCAGTAATCCCTGTGCCACTGAACCCGGCATCTTCGAGCGGGGCGCCGCGCAGAGGCGAGAGGTCGGTGAGCTTTGTCAGTCCATTACAGGTCAAGTATTTCAACGGCATCCCGGCCAGAGGGGACAGATCGGACACGCCCGTCTCATCCAATCGCAATCCCTCCAAGGGCAGTCCGCGCAAGATTTCGAGGCTGGATACGGGACACGTACTGATGTTGAGACTCCACCCGCCCGAGGCATTCTGGAGAAGACGATCGGCATGCCACTGCGGGGTTTCCATGAGCGGTTTGAGCCGCGTCTTGATGAGCGCGCCGTAGGCTTCCTTCTTCTTGCCCGCCAGTGCGCCAAAGACATGAGACTCGGGACGCTCCTGCCGCGAGACGAGCGTGTAAAGTGCATCATAATCCGCCACCGTCAGGCCCGTGCCGTCGGAATATTCGCGCCCCAGCTTTTCGCAAAGGGCGAGGTTGTCCTTCAGTGCTCCGTCATTCGGCCGTTGCGCGAGCAGACGCCGGTAGGCAGCAGCGGCGGCGGCGAACTCCTGGTCCGTTTCCAAAGCGTCGGCCTGGAGGCGCAGGTAGTCTGTATTATCCGGTGTGAGTTCGCGGGCGAAGGCAATCTTCTCCAACGCTTCCTTCGTCCTGCCGTTGTCGAGGAAACCACGCGCCTGCTCGAAAAAGGTGGGTGCGGTACCCCGCAGGCGGTCAAGCGATCGGGTCGCGCGCTGTTCGCTGGCCATCACTTTGATGACGAAGCCGGCGCTCAGCAGCAGCATGGTGCCGAGTAGCGCCGTGACCACCTTGTGCCGCATCATCAACAGCACCAACTGCCGCCACGCCCCCGCATTCTCCGCGCTGGTAGCGAACCCATTCTGATAGGCCTCAATGTCCGCACTGAGCGCGGTGACGCTTTGAAAGCGTCTCTCTCGCTGCACGGTGAGCGACTTCATCGCCACCGCCGACAGCGCGGCGGGCACACGGCCACCCGGACAATGCGGCAGGGGTCTGATCTTCTGAGCTTCAAGCACTTCGCCCTTGGAGTGTCCTGTAAGGGTGCCAAATTTCGACGGCGACGTGATGTTGCCACTGGCCACCTTTTGCAGCACTTCATCCAGCGTCTGCCCCTCCACCGGCGGCCGCAAAGTAAGGATGGCATACAGGATTCCGCCTAACGAAAAGATGTCCGAGCGGGCATCCATGTCCGCAATGCGCCCTTCCGCCTGCTCGGGCGACATGTACTGCGGCGTCCCCATCACCGCGCCCTCCATCGTCACACCCAACGCGCCCGGCGCTACAGTGGGAGCAAGAATAGTTTCCTGAAGATGCAGGTCGGGATTTTGCGCGCGTGGCGGTGCCGGCGCGGTAATCTGATGCGGGGCTGCGCTCACCGTCTTCGCCAACCCCCAATCCATCACCAGCACCTCACCGAACTCGCCGACCATGATGTTCTCCGGCTTCAGATCGCGATGGATGATCTTGCGCGAATGCGCGAATGCGAGAGCGTCACACACCTTGCGGAAGACCGTCAGCAGCCGGTCCAGGGTATAATGCCTGACCATCGCCGCCTCGCCATCGCGGATGCCATTGAGGATCGCTTGCAATGTGCGCCCATGCACCAGCTTCATCGTGTAGTAGAGCTGGCCTTCGGAATCGCGGCCGAGATCGTGGATCGGCACGATGTTGGGATGCTCCAGCGTCGCCAGCACCGCCGCTTCATTGACGAAGCGCTGCCGCTGGTCCTCGCTGGCATTCAGTTCGGAAAGCATGATCTTCACCGCCACCGTGCGGCCCAGCTTGCAGTCCGCGGCCTCCAGAAT
>JAXMIV010000204.1:0-3268 GCA_034377045.1 Prosthecobacter sp.
GTCATCGTACTCCTCGTAGCCCTGCTGCTGGTGATGATGATTTCGCGCAGTCTGTCCGGACCGGTCAGCAAGCTGGTCCGCGCGGCGGAAGAGATCGAGCGCGGCAACTTTGAAGTGCGAGTGCCGGTGACGCCGGATGAGGTGGGCCAACTGGCCTCCGCCTTTAACGACATGGCGGCGGGGCTGGCGCTTCAGGATAAGTACCGCAGTGTGTTGCATGCGGTGGCTGACCGGGCGGTGGCGGAACGGCTGATCGAGGATGCCACGGCGCTGAGCGGCGAGGTCCGCGACGTGGCCATGCTGTTCTGCGATATTCGGGGTTTCACGGCCTTGGCGGAAAAGATGGCGCCGCAGGATGTCGTCGAACTCCTTAATGAACACATGACCGCCTTAACCAAAGTGGCCTATGAGCATGGCGGCATCGTCGACAAGTTTGTGGGTGATCTGATCATGGTTCTGTTCGGGGCGCCGGTCAGCGCTGGGGATGATGCCCTGCGGGCGGTGCGCTGTGCCCAGGAGATGATGCAGGTGCGGCGGAAGTTGAATGAGACGTCGCGGCACTCGCTGGAGATCGGCATTGGCATCGCCACGGGTTCCGTGGTGGCGGGCTGCATGGGGTCGGGGCAGCGGTTGACCTACACGGTTTTGGGGCACCGAGTGAACCTGGCATCGCGCCTCTGTAGCATCGCCCTGGCGGGAGAGATCGTGACGGACGATGTCACCGCGCGGCCGCTGAACGGCCACATGTCGGCGGTGGCGCTTGACCCCGTGCATCTCAAAGGTTTCTCCGAGCCTGTGGAGTGCTACAGAATCAGTCCGCTGGCGGCTTGAGTGGAAAGGCAAAAACCGCGACACGAATGTCGCGGCTCTTGAGAGCGGGGCTCGCGGCCGGGAATGCCGTGGCTCCAGTGAGTTAAACCAAGGCTTCGGCGCCTTTGTGGCCGAGCTGCTTCACGGCCTTATTGAGCTGATCATACTCAATAGGCTTCTTGATGACGGTGACTGGGCCGTGCGAAAGGATGCGGCTGAGGATCTCGCTGTCAGGATATCCCGTAATGACCACGATTGGCAGATCGGGATGGAGGTCCTTGAGCTGGGAGTAAACTTCGTCGCCAGGAATGTCAGGCAGCTTGAGATCGAGGAAAACGAAATCGAAGCGCTGCTTCTTGGCCATGCTGATCGCCTCCGCGCCGGAACCGACGACGAGGCGGCCGAAGCCGGCTTTCTTGAGGAATTGCTTGAACAGCGCCTGCAGGGCCGGATCGTCATCCACGACCATCACGGTCGGCTGACCAGCTTCTTCTTCTTTACGCAGCACGTCACGGTCAAGCAGGCTGCGCTTGATGCGCCAGCGCCCGCCAATTTGCACGGCCGGTAACTGGCCACGCTGTACCAAGTAATAGACCGTTGGGAGCGGGATCCGCAGATACTCTGCGGTCTCTTTAACGGTCATGAGTTCGGGAGCGGAAGTGTCGGCCATAACAGGAGGGAGAGAGAGATCTGGGAGGTGAATCACGGTCTCAAAGAAGCCAGTTGCGTCTCATTGGCCGTAATTAGATGAAAATGCTATATAATTTCCATGACGGCAAGGCTTTTTTTGACAATTGCGCCACTCTTGCAAAGGAAAGCAAAAAGCAAATCTGCGAAACCCGTCACAAATGAGACGCCAGCTAGGCTTGCTGCTTTGACTGGAATCCGTTTAATATTAACGATCCAGAAATGTCATTGGACTCCACAGATAATAGAAATCTTTCCCTTCAGCCCCGCATCCAGCTCGCAATTCTGCTTTTTAGGGACGCAGAGAGCGCAGCCATTGTTGAAGCTGCTGGCGGGTCTCCAGCGGCCCGTCGTCAGGGAAATTTTCTGTAAGCCATAGAACGTCCACACTGGCGGCGTCCTTGTCCCCGGCCTGCTCGTTGATGCGGGCGCGGGTGATCCGTTCGACTGCGGCCGAGGGGTCGAGGGCCAGTACCAAATTCAAATAAGGGATGGATTCCTGCGCCGCAGACTGCTCACCGTCCAGGGCCGAAGTCAGCAGGTTGCGCAGCATGCGCAGGATGATGGCCCGCTTGGTGGCTGGCTGGAGAAAGCCATCGTCGAGATTGGAGGTCTGGGTCAATTCCAGGGCGGCTTGTTCGACGGTTAGTGTCTGGCCGCGCTCAAAGGCATCGATCAGCATCCACTCGCCTTCGGGTTCCTCGCGATAGCCGACCATGAACTTTCCGGGCAGCGGCATGCCGCAGACGCCCTTGATTCCGAGGCGGGAAGCGAGTTCCAGATACAGGACGGATAAGGTGATGGGCAGACCCTCCCGATCATCGAGAACCTCATTCATGTAGCTGTTGGAGCGGCTTTCGTAGTCGTGGCGGCTGCCGTGGAAGCCGTTTTCTTCGAAAAGGTAGCGATTCAGGCGCTTCACGGCATCCAGGTTGCCCTTGATGATTTCAGAATCCTTTTTCAATTCCGCGACCATGCGTGCGAAACTTTGCAGGTATTGGCTGATCTCGATTTCCGGGTTGTCGTGACGAGACAGCAGCAAGGTGCAGCGGATGAGGTCGATTTTGTCCTCCGGCTTGGAGAGCTCCGCCAGGATCTCCCGGGTCATGGTGCGGCGGTGGAGTTCCTTTTCCAGATCGCGAAGGGAGGCGGCATCGCGTTCCAGGGCGCGGCGGCGCTCCAGCATGAGGCGGCGGCCGGCGCCTGGCTGATCAAGAAGGGTGTCGAGGGTCTCGTTCTTGCCGGCCTTGTCTTTGAGGTATTTGTCCAATGAGGTACCGATGCTGGCGGCGAGGATATCGGTCACTGGCTGATCCGCGAGGTCGGCGCCGACGCGGAATCCGCGGAATTCAGCGACGGTGTTGCGGAACTTGCACAGGCCGACGCGGCCCCCGCGCAGGACGGCATCTTCCTGCTTCAGGACTTCCTGGCCGTTGATGAAGCATATAATCCGATCGGATTCGACGCGTACCCGCAGTTGATTCCAATCGCGAGGGCGGTAGGCGGTGGTGGTGACATCGGCCAGGATCGTCCAGGAATAGATGTCAGGACCTTCAAAACGGGTGAGGCGCATTTTGCCTGCCGAAGGATAAAAGCCGTAATGCGCATCGCCTTCGTCGGAGCAGAACACCAATCCGGCCGCGCCGGATTCGTCTTCCAGTTTCACCTGAACGGCGACCTCGAAGACAGCTGGTGAGGGTTCTTCAGCGACTGAAAGGCAGAGGGAGCGCCCTCCAAATCCAGTGCCCGGTGTGGCGGCTTTGATGATGCC
>JAXMIV010000205.1:0-10492 GCA_034377045.1 Prosthecobacter sp.
GGGGAAAATAAGTCCGGCTTAAGGTTGACTGAGGACCACGTCATAGCCGTAGATCTCGCGAAAGATATCGCATTTGGAGTTGATGGCGTACTGTTCGACCGTCGTGTCATCCACACCCGAGGTAAGAATGTAGAGACGGCTCCCTTCCGGGCGCAATTGGATGCTCTTGATCCGTTGCGCGTGGCTGCGATCCAACGCATCGGCAATGCGAAGCAGCGCGGCGAGCTTGAAGACGAGCATCCGATCCTCGCGGGTAAGATCCGCGAAGTGTGGATGATTGGGCTCAGGATTGTAGCGGCGATGGTAGCGGGCGAGCAGGGCCACCAGCGTGCGCTCGCGCGTGCTAAGGCCGAAGATTTCCGTTTGCAGGAGAATGTAGAGGCTGTGTTTATGATGCTCCCGCGGGCTCACGAACATTCCCACCTCATGCAGCACCGCGGCCACGCGCAGCACCAGTTCGTAGCGTGGCTCCAGGGAATGCAAGAGCTGCAATTCGCGAAAAAGTTGCTGCGCGAAATTCGCCACATGTTGGGCGTGCTTCCGATCCGTTTTGTAGCGCACGCCGATCTCACCGGCAGCCTGCATCACTTCTTCCTGGAACGTCGCCGTTCGCGGACTCGCGGTCATGAGATCCAGCATCAACTCCTGCTGAAAGTCGCCTTCCGGCACCCACAGCACCTCGTCACTAAAACGGCGCGCCAGGGCGAGGTTGGTCTGCAACGCCGGCACAATTCCCTCGCCCCCCGTGTAGTGCACATGCAACCGGCGCACCAATTCGTCCGGGGTCAGTTGCGCCAGCTTTTCGGTAAACCGTTCCAACTCCGCTTCCACCACTTTATAGGCGCCGTGCTTGGGGCTGGCCACCAGGGGCGCGACGCTCTGGATCTCCGCCCCGATCGCCACGTGATGATCAATTTTGTAGCTGGAGTAGTCTTGGGCCAGATGATCCACGACCCCGCGAATTTGCTCCTCCAGGTGGGTCAGTTGCTGCGGGGATTCGCCATCCACTCCGGCGACCGCTTCACGCGCCCGGAAAATGCCTAACCGATAGTTGGTGTACGCCGTCAGCTTGCCCTGCTTGAAATAAAGCGCCCGCGTATTGCCCGGGCCAATGTGGGATACAAAAGTGTGCCCCTCTGCCAACTGCGGATTGCGTTGCAACAGGCGCTGCACGATCTGATACACCAGGCGGGTCATGTCGCCGTCATCAATCAGGCGCGCCGACAGGCCCGTGGTGACTTGCAGGCGATTGAGGAAGATCTCATGGTTGCTCGCTTCCGCCAGGATGTTGGTGGTGTGCAGCCGGATGGCATCGAGTCCAAGACCGTGCTCCCGCGTGGTCTGCAGGTAATCACGCAGGATGGTGGCCGCCTGTTCCACCGTGCCGCGGGTGATGGTGCCAGTGCGGAAAATGTCGCGCGCGATGGGCAGCGGCTTATCCAGGTGCTCCAGGACTCGGAACGGCTTGCCTTCTTCCTGGCAGCCAATCACCAATGACAACGAGGCAGCGCCAACATAGATGACTGCCTGCTCGGTGGCGGCAGGGACGGCAAGAGGTGTGGCGTCGGACATAACCCTATTTGACCTGGTTTTTGCGCAGCCACGCCACGGCGCCGGACGCCACCGCGGTGCCGCCGAGTTTGGCGAGTGAAAACTTGAGGCCCGGAGTCAGGCCCGGAACGGTAAACCGCTTCACCTCTTCGCGCAGCAGTTCGAGGTAGAGATTGGGCAACTCCTCCACCAAGCCGCCGCCAAGCATGATCTGGTCGGGCGCAAACAGATTCACCACTGCGGCGACTCCCATGCCCAGATAACGCATGGAATTGCGAAACAGAACCATGGTGGCCTCATCGCCACCGCGAAAGGAGGCGGCGAGGCTCTTGCTACGGATGTCGGTCAAATTGCCCTTTGTCTTGGCATTCAACACGGGCGCCTGGCCCCGGTAACACGCCACCCCGGCCTCGGAGGCCAGTGCCAGACGGCTGGTGAGATCCTCCAGAATCACCGCGCCGTACTCATTGCTGCCAATGTGCGTCCCCGGAAAATAAATCATCCCCAATTCCATGCATGAGACCTTCCGCCCCATGATCAATTGCCCGTTGTACACAAATCCCGCTCCCAAGCCGGTTCCAGGAAACACGCCCAGCAGTGACCTCGATCCCCTGCCGGCGCCAAGGATGTACTCGCCATACGTGCCGGCATCGACGTCGTTGAGCACCGCGACCGGTTTCTTGAATTCGGCCTTCAGAATCGCTTTCAGGTTCAGGTTGCGCCACCCAAGGTTGGGCGCGTCCAGCAAGATGCCCTTCTCCGGATTCACCAATCCCGGACAGCCGATGCCGATGCCTTGGAGCCCCTTCGGGTCAACCTCCGCGGCGGCGATCGCATCATACACGAGTTGCAGCATCTTGCGCTTTCCCTTGGCCTGCCCCTCCGTCCCGTTTGTGGACTTTCGCACCGTCGCCAGCACCTTGTAGTTCTTGTTCAGCACACAGGCCAGCATCTTGGTCCCCCCCAGGTCAAAACCGATCCAGAACGGCTCCGGCTGCGTTTCCCTCACCTTGCGTTTGGCAGGTGCGGCGGGTTTGGATTTCTTCACGGGCATGCGCAGAGGAAACACGCCCCTCTGCGCTAGAGCAAGCAACATCACGCCGGAGCCGCGCGACCAAAATCCCCTTGCACCTCCGCTCCATCCACCGGAAGTCTGCCCCTCCCCTTTCAGAGCAAAGTAGTCCGCTTGTCCCAAGCGGCTCTCAGCCCTCGCCACTCCCCTTTTTTCCTGCCCATGCAAAGCCTTTGGAATGATCAAGAAGCCGCCACTTTCGGAAATGACCCCCTCGGCCAGCGGGTCTACACCTCGCGGCTTCTCGGCAGAAATCCGCAACTGGTGCTGCACGGCGGCGGCAACACCTCCGTCAAGGTCAGCGAAAAGGACTTTTTTGGCGATCCGGTCAGCCTTTGTTATGTGAAGGGTTCCGGCTGGGATCTGGCCACCATCGAACGCGAAGGCTTTGCCCCTGTGCGCATGGACGCCCTGGTCAAAATGTCCCACCTGCCGACGATGAGCGATGCCGACATGGTGCTGCAGCAACGCGCCGCCATGACCAACCCGAACGCGCCTGCGCCGAGCATCGAAGCCATCCTGCACGCCATCCTGCCCTTCAAATTCGTCGATCACAGCCATGCCAACGCCATCGCCGCGCTGACCTGCAACAAGGATGGCGAGGCGCGGGTGCGCGAGCTTTATGGCAAGCGGGTCATCATCGTCCCCTACGTCATGCCCGGTTTCATCCTCGCCAAAACCATCGCCGATCTGATCGCGGGCCGTGACTTGCGGGCGGAAGGGGTGCAAGGCCTCGTGCTGCTGAAACACGGCCTCTTCACCTTCGACGATGACGCCCGCCGCAGCTATGAACGCCACATCGAGATGGTGACCATGGCCGAAGAATACCTCGCCAAGCTCCGAGGCGACACCTCATCGGCTGCGCCCGAGATCCACGAAGATCTGCCTGACCTCGCCAAGCTGCGCAAGGCGGTCTCTGAAAAGCGTGGGTACCCCCAGTTGGCCATCCTCAATGCCTCCCCAGAGGCGGTCCGTTATTCCAGCGAGCCGGCCGTCGCGGATTTTGGCGCGCGCGGGCCTTTGACTCCTGATCACAGCATCCGCACAAAGCGCGCGCCGGCCGTAATCGGCACCGAAATCGACGCCTCTGTGCAGCAGTTTGCCGATGCCTACCGCGCCTACTTTGAGCGCAATGCCAAGGACCAGACGATGCTTGACCCGGCGCCCCGGTTTGCCCTCTGGCCCGGCAAGGGCATCGTCAGCTTTGGCGATACGCTCAAGGATGCCCGCATCGTCGCCGACATCGCTGCCCATACGGCAGCGACCGTGCAATTGGGCGAGGCCGTCGGCGGCTGGGAGCCGCTGCCAGAAAAGGATATCTTTGAAATCGAGTACTGGGACCTCGAGCAGGCGAAATTGCGCAAAGGTCCGGCCCGGAAGATCCACCAAGGCAAAGTAGCACTGGTGACCGGGTGCGCGGCGGGCATTGGCTTCGCCTGCGCGGAAAGTCTCGCCGAGCAGGGCGCCACGGTGATCGGTCTCGATTTGAGTCCTGAAATTGTCGAGGTGATGGCAAAGATCGGCGCCGTCGGCAAGGTCGTAAACCTCACCGAGGATGCAGCCGTGCAGGAAGCGATCACCGAGGCAGTGCGCAGTTATGGCGGACTCGACATTGTCGTCTCCAACGCCGGCATCTTCACCGCTGGCCAGTACCTGGAAGATCTGGAGCAGTCCAATTGGGACAAATCTCTCGCCGTGAACCTCACCAGCCATCAGAAGCTGATGAAGTACACGATCCCCTTCATCAAGCAGGGCATCGACGGCAGCTTCATTTTTGTCGGCAGCCGCAACGTCAAAGCTCCCGGCCCCGGCGCCGCCAGCTATTCCTGCTCCAAAGCCGCCCTCACCCAGCTCTGCCGGGTCGCCGCTCTCGAACTCGCCCCGCATCGCGTGCGCTGCAACATCATCCATCCCGACGCCGTCTTCGACACCAAACTCTGGACCCCCGAAGCCCTCAAACGCAGCGCCGAGCGCTACGGCATGACCGTCGAGGAGTACAAGACCAAGAACCTGATGAAGGTGGAGATCAAATCCAAGGACATCGGCAACATGGTCGCCGCCATGGCCGGCCCCCTCTTCCTCAAAGTCACCGGCGCCCAAATCCCCGTCGACGGTGGCAATGATCGGGTGATCTAACTTTTCTATCTCGGCGGCCTAGAGAGTACCCATCACACGGCGTGTGATGGTCGAATGATGAGCCGTGAGGACTACTTCCGATGAGATCCTTTGAGCTGTGCATGCAGACGCCTGGGCGCGATGCGGAGCCAAGCGACGGTGAGGGCGCGGCGCACGCTGGCGATGGGGGCCTTTTTCAAGGTGATCCTCGTGCAGCCGAGTTTGCCCCAGCCTCCGGGCCAGGGCTGGAAGACCTCGGGTTCGTCCGCGCAAATGTCGGCCTGCGCCTCCAGCGCCAGCTTCGCCATGCCCCAGCTTCCGTCGGGCCACAAGGTGGCGAAGATCCTGCCGCCCATGTGCTGAGACTCGACCGCTTCAGGTAGGCTGAGGGCGAGCTTGCGGAATTAGGCGCGGGCCATAGGAGGTGGCGCGTAAGGGCGACTTCCCCTTGGGCAAAAAAGTGCCAGTGTATAGCACCAAGGGAAACGACGTGGCCCAATGAATACAGACATCATCCATCACTATCCCCCGGAGATTCTCAGTCTTCTTGTGGACACCATTCCCCTTCTGTGCCGAAGCAAGAACGACGTGCTCGTATTCTTTAAGGGTGCTGGAGTGCCACAGGCGGTGACCGCGGATTTTAGCCGGAAGCTCGCTGCGGATAGGGGCAGCGTGAACAAATATGAAATTGTTCGAGAGGTTCTCATACGACTCAATGACAAGGGCGAGACGAGCCTACGAGAAAGGCGCGAGGTTCTGAAGCGGGTCATTGAATTCGAGGACTTCTCCACGTGCTGGCCAACGGACCAACTGAAGGCCAAGGGACTCGTCGCAGAAATCCGGCGTGTAGTTGATGTGAAGGATTCGTTTGGACGGATGAGACAAGAACAGGAAGCAGAACGAAAAAAGCGCCTTGATGACGAAAGGGCAAAGATCGCGACCCGGAACGAGCGCGGGGCGAAGCTGGACCAAGTGAAGAGAGATCTGTATGCGCTATTTAAGGTCGATGGTCCACAGAGGCGCGGCAAACAGCTTGAGGAAGTCCTCAACCGCCTGTTTGCCAGCAAAGATATCCTCGTACGCGAGGCATTCGTGCGTGTCGCATCCACTGGTGAGGGTATCGTTGAGCAAATCGACGGAGTCATTGAGATGGACGGCGAGATCTATCTCGTCGAAATGAAGTGGTGGGACAAGCCGCTTGGTACTGGTGAAGTGTCGCAGCATCTAGTGCGAGTCTTTTCCCGGAACTGCGCGAGAGGATTGCTAATTTCATATTCAGGATTCACCGATCCGGCGATCGTGATTTGCAGGGAATCTTTGTCTCGAATGGTTGTTGCGCTGTGCAGCCTTCAAGAAATAGTGCAGCTCTTGGAGCGGGAGGACGACTTGGCGGAGTTTCTCAAGGAGAAGGTTCGCGCTGCCGTCATTGACAAGAATCCCCATCATCGCATTTATGACTGAGGTTTAGCGTCGGAAGAAACGCACGGGCTTTTGTTCGGCAGAAGGCATCCAACTCGCCATCCCGTGCGCGAGTCCCTAGCCATGCGACTGCCCCAAAAGCCTCATATAGATCGATATCCGCTGACGCATAGTCGCGTCTTATCCAACACAAATGTTTCCATGCACAAATTTCCTCAAAAAGACAACAGTGATATTTTTCCAAACCTCGGTGGCGCTTGACAAATGGTGGCCCATGGTGTTCTTGCCTGCACTCGGTAAAACTGTTTTATTCCTATCAGTTAGGCCAACCAACAACATTATGGACGAATCGAGCAAATTTGAACTTGAGCAGCGAGTGCGTCTCTACCAGTTCTATGTGGACTGTTACATTAAAGGTATTGCATTCTTTTTGGCTATCACGGCAGCACTCCTCAAGTTTGCAATGGACTCAAAACCTTATCGCACAGTATTTGCTGTAGCCGCCATCATATGCACCCTATCCATTTTGATTCCGCTGATTTTCGGTATGGTTGACGAACGCAAAATGGCACGAGATTTCAGGCGTCTAGCTGAGGCTACCAAAACGACTCCCACCAGCACTGCTCCACTCCGAATGCTGGCAATCGCGACCGCATATTTTTGGCTCATTGTGTTTGGCGGATGGATATACATTCTTTGTCGGATGCCATGAGGAGCGGGCTCCATTTATAAATGGGATCAGTGTATAGTGTGCTGACTTCACACCTTTTCCGCTCTTTGCGCAATATCAATGCAGCACCGCCCACGCCACCAATCCCGCCGCGATCACCGCCGTCATGATAGGCCCCCAGATCGCCACCCTCTTCCAAAAGCGCAGGGTCTTCAGATCCATCGGCGAGGCGCCGAGGCGTGAGCTTTCAATCGACTCCTTCCATGTCCGATATGGCCAGGCGAACAAGGAGCACAACGCGATGATAAACTCTTCCACGCGGTCAGGTTAGGCAGAGAGGCCCCGGTTGGAAATTCCATTGTACGGCGAATAATGTAACTCCAGAGACCCGGTGCAAGCTCGCGCCTTCCCAAGGCGTTCACCCTGCCTCAGCGGCACCACAGACCCCATCATATGAAAACGATCATTGGCTTCTTCTGCTTGGCACTCGGCACCGCCTCAAGCTTCGCGGTGGAGATGGTCATCCATCGCGATCTCCCCTACACCGAGCCGAAAAACGAGCGGCAGTGCCTGGACATGTACACGGGCGCTGGCGCGAAGGCGGAGGAGGGGAAGAGCAAGAGGGGCGGACCGGTGGTGGTCTGGATTCACGGAGGGGGATGGAGGCAGGGGGACAAATCGCAGTTGGCGGTTGGGACGCCAGAGCAGCATTTGCGGAAGCCTCAGGCGATCGTGGATCGCGGCGGGGTGTTCGTGGCGATCAATTATCGGTTCGTGCCGAACGTGGACCTCAAGACGATGACGGGGGATGTGGCCAAGGCGATCGGGTGGGTGAAACGCCACGCGCCGGAGTATAGCGGTGATCCGGAGAAGATCATGGCGATGGGCCATTCGGCGGGCGCACAACTGGCGGCGCTGGTATGCACGGATGAGCGCTATCTGCAGGCAGAAGGCCTGACGCTGCGGGACATCAAGGGCTGCATGCCGGTGGACGGCGGGTCGTTCTATGTGCCGCTGCAGGTGGAAGCCTCGGACCCAAAGAAGACCGCCGCCGTCCGCAAGGTGTTTCCGGAGGGGAGTGAGCGTGAGCTGTCGTCGGTGCTGCACATCGGGCCGAACAAGGGCAAGGGCATTCCTCCATTTCTAGTGCTGTGCCTGGCGGATCGTCTGGAGAGCAACACGAAGATCCAGTCAGAAATCCTGGTGCACTATCTGCGGCAGGCCGGTGTGCCGGCGAAACTGGTGGCGGTGGCCGGGAAGACGCATCCGACCATCAACGCGGACCTGGGGTTGCCGGGGGAGGAAGTAACGAGGGCGATGGTAGGGATGGTTGAGGAGGTGACTGGAAAGTAGCCCTCGCTCTTTCGCTAAGTTCAGTGGCGGGGACATCCGACCTTTTTCTGTCCCCATTTTTTCTTTCAGCCCTTCCCTCCCGATCCCCGCTTGCCGAGCCATCGCCGCCGCGCCATTCTTCGCGATGCCCGGCCTCACCAGCTACACCAAGCCGCTCACAGCCGCCCAGGCTGAGAAGCTGAGAGCGCTGCTGCTGGAGCGGGGATATGAGTTTGAGACCAAGCCCTACTGCCTCTTTGCCGCCGGCAAGGGCAAGGTGAAGGTGCTGATCTACGAGAAGGGTCCGAAAATCGTGGTGCAGGGAAAGGACACGGAAGACTTTGTCACCAATCTCCTGGAGCCGGAGATCCTGGGAGCGGCGGAACTCGGCTACGAGGAGATCCATCATCCGGAAATGTTCGAGCCCCACCTCGGCGTCGACGAAAGCGGCAAGGGCGACTTCTTTGGCCCGCTCGTCATCGCGGGAGTCTATGTCGACGGCGATGTCGCGCGCGCCTTGCGGGCGATCGGCGCGGTGGATAGCAAACGCATCAGCAGCGACGAACGCATTGAAAAGATCGCCAAAGACATTCGCAGCGTGCCCGGGCTGGTTTGGGACGTGGTGCAAATCGGCCCCGACCGCTACAACGAGCTGTATGAAAAGTTCGGCAACCTGAATCGGTTGCTCGCCTGGGGGCACGCCAAGGTCATTGAGAACCTCCTTGAGAAGGTGCCCGGCTGCCCGCGCGCCATCTCGGATCAGTTCGCCAATCCCGCCGTCCTGGCCCGCGCCCTTCAGGCCAAGGGCAAGGGCATCGAGCTGATTCAACGGACGAAGGCCGAAAGCGACCCCGCCGTCGCCGCCGCTTCCATCCTCGCCCGTGAGCGCTTCGTCCTCTGGCTTCGGCAAACGAGCGCGACGCTGGGCGTCCCCTTGCCCAAAGGAGTGTCGCCCCAGGTCAAAGAAAACGCCCGCCTTCTGATAGCTCAGCAAGGACCTGAGGTTCTTCACCGCATCGCCAAGACACACTTCAAAACTGCCCTAGAGGTATGCCCGCCTTTATTGTCTGAGCCCTCCTAGAAAAAAGCCGTTGCCCCATACGGAATACCTCGCCAAGATCAACAGGCCACCGTGCTGCCAAACCCTTGTTACACCACCTCTCAACCCTATGGCTACTGTAACGAAACGCGAACTCATCAATGACCTGAGCAATCAGACGGGTCTCAAGCAGCAGGACGTCGCCACCCTGGTGGATGCTTTTATCGAAATCGTTGGCAAGCGCCTGGAGGAAGGCAACGACGTGACCTTTCGCACCTTTGGCACCTTTGAGATTCGCGTCGCCAAAGCTAAAATCGGCCGCAATCCGAACAACCCCGGCGCCGAAGTGCGGATTCCTGATCGCTGCGTGGTGCGGTTTAAGCCGGGCCGCGAGTTGAAGAATGGCATCGCCTTCCTGCCACCCGAGCGGCTCCAGCAGGTCGGCTGACAGAATGGGACTGGAAACCGGCTGGTGATGGCCTAAGATGGGCTCATGCCCAAGGAGCAAACTCACAGCAAAATCTGGTGGTTGCCACCCCTGCTATTCATCGCCGCAATCGTGGCCGGCTTGGTAACGGCATGCTACGCCAGTGAGACTGCACGCGAAGTCCTCGCCAAGGCCGTCATGAACATTGTCGGCGCGGTGAGCACCCCTTTTATCCTGGAAGCCACCGTGGCCGTCGTCGGCCTCTGCGTCGTGTTGGCCTTCAACCAATGGCGCCTGCACAAGGAAGGGGACGGCTGGGTTTATCTGGCCCAAACCGAACCTGATGCCGCCAGCCTCGCCGAGGGCGCCGAAACTCCCCCGCACCGGCTCGACCCGGTCGTCCTGGAGCAGAAGCCGGATGTCGCCGTGGCTTTTGCAGCCCGCCTTGCCATCGTCGAAGGCTATCTGGACCTGGGACTGAAAAGGGAGGCGGTGGAGCATCTGAACCTGCTCAGCCCCGAAGAACGAAACTCCGAACGCGCACAGGCGTTGTACGTGATGGCTGAAACGAAATCGGCCTGAATTCCGCCGCCTTCGTCGAAGCCCGCCATGCGCCTGAGTGCCGTCCTTCTCATCACCACCCTGACCACGGGTGCCATCGCCGCGCCTGCGGGCCTGACCCCTTTTCTCGACAGTCACTGTGTGGAATGTCACGACGCCGAGGTCAAGAAAGGCGGGCTGAATCTTACCGCGCTGCCGTGGAAACTCGACGACCGCGAAAGCTTCGACCGCTGGGTGAAAGTCTTCGACCGCGTCCGCAAGGGCGAGATGCCGCCAGCGAAAAAACCGCGTCCGCTAGCAACCGAA
>JAXMIV010000206.1:0-7680 GCA_034377045.1 Prosthecobacter sp.
TCGGCATCGGAATGACGAGCTACGACGGCGTATACCAGTCGCTCATTGCTGACGAAGAAGACCTGGAGCTTGAACAAGTTTCGGGACAACAACGGTTGTTATCCGCAGTTTTCGCTTCTTGCGGCCAGTCACATGAGCAGCAACAGCCTCCACGCTGACGATGAGGTCAATCGCCCGGAACGGTTTTTCATGTTTTTTCATTATGGCGGTCGTTTCGGTTGCTCGGGCCATTGACTGGCTTCCTTCGGTAGTATTACTCCGACTCTGCCTGGGCACTTGCATCTCCCGAGCCACGTGGTTCTTTCCGCCCCCCAATCATGAAGGACGACCCCACTGTGCCCGCCGGCGCGCGTTTCGAGACACGCGCCATCCACATCGGCCAGGATTACCGCAGCGAGACTGGCGCGGTCATCCCGCCGATCTACATGACCTCGACCTTCGAGACCGGCAATCCCGGGGGCTTTGACTACACCCGCTCCGGCAATCCGAATTTTCGCAATCTCCAGGCCACCCTCGCCAGCCTGGAGAATGCGAAGCACGGCACCATCTTCGCCAGTGGGGTCTCCTCCATCAGCGCCATCATGTTCTCCCTGAAGTCGGGGGACTTGATCCTCTCGGAGCAGAACATCTACGGCGCCACCTACCGCCTCTTTGAGCGCGTCCTCCGCCGCTTCGGCATCGATATTCACTATGCCGACCTAACCAATGAAGCGAATTATGCCCTCATCGCGGAACTCAAACCCGCGCTCGTCTGGCTCGAATCACCTACCAACCCGCTGCTGAAGGTCCTCGACATCCAGGCCATCTCTGATGCCGCGCACAAAGTCGGCAGCATCGTCGCGGTCGACAACACCTTCGCTTCCAGCGTGCTGCAACAGCCTCTCGATCTTGGCGCGGATCTCTCGCAGCTCAGCACCACCAAGTACACCACCGGCCACTCCGATTGCCTCGGCGGCGCCGTTTGCACCAATTCGGACGAATGGCAGGAAAAGATGATCTTCGCCCAAAAGGCGCTTGGCCTGCAACCCAGCCCCTTCGATGCCTGGCTCGTTTCACGCGGCGCCAAGACGGAGGTTGTCCGCATGGAGCGTCACAGTTCCAACGCCCTCGAACTGGCGCAGCGCCTCGAAGGCCGCCGGGGTGTGCGTAGCGTCAAGTATCCTTTCCTACCCAGTCATCCTCAATACGCGCTGGCACAGCGACAGATGAAGGCCGGCGGCGGCATGCTGCTGGCCGATTTCGGCCTAACATTTGATGCGACTTTGGCCTTCATTCGCCGCCTGCACCTCTTTACCCAGGCCGAGAGCCTCGGCGGCATCGAGAGCCTCGTCGCCCATCCAGCCTCCATGACCCACGCCTCCATCCCCAAGGAGACCCGCGAAGCCATCGGCATCACGGACGGCGTCGTCCGCTTTTCGGTGGGCATCGAGCATGTCGAAGATCTCTGGCAGGACATCGAGCACGCGTTGGTTGCGAATTGATCACTCCTCGGCAGCCCTGATTTCATGCCCACCGTCCTGCGCATTGGCTCTTTCCGGTTTCATTTCTACTCGGATGAGGGAAATGAGCCGGCCCATGTTCATGTTCGAACCCCTGATGGCGAATGCAAATTCTGGCTCGATCCGGCCATATTGCTCGCCTACAATCGCGGTGTATACGGGAGCGACTTGCGTGAAATTGAACGTCACGTTTACGAAAATCATGCTATGCTGCGAAAGTCCTTCAATGAATACCATCATCGCTGAACCAACAGTATCAACAGAGCCGGCGGCCATTCGAGCATGGTCGCAGGGCCGCATTGTTTACGTCGAACTCCACGATGGGCGGATTGTAGGATTCCCGGCAGACCGATTTCGAATCCTTTCCAAGGCCACGGACGAAGAGCTTTCTCACGTGAGCGTTGAGTTGGATGGATATGCTCTGCGTTGGGAGACGTTGGATGAAGACATCACGATCCCCGGAATCGTTGCGGGGAGGTTTCAGTTGCCACTGAGGTGATCACCATCCGCGCAGCTTGCAACCACGCGGCGCCGTGTTTGGTTGGAACCCCAATCTGATGTCCGACCTCCTCAATCACCCACTCTGGCAAGCTGAAGACCTTGGCAAAGCTCTGCCTGATCACGAATTCGGCGTCAGCGTCTCCCTGCCATTGTGGCGGCATGTCATTGGTTATGAGGAAGGCGACCCGGCGATCGTCAATCTCTTCCAATCCGGCTATCCGCGCTTTTGCTGCCCGCCCGCGGTGGCTGCTCTCTTTGCGACGGCGGAGAAAGACCTCGCCCATCAGGGGGAACGTTGCCTGGTCTTTCCACGCCTCAGTCATGCCCGGCGTTGCATCGAGTTCATTCAGCGCTCCTTCAAAGGTGGTTACGCCGCCGAATGGGGCGCTCATCGTCTCGCCGTCGCCACCTTTCCGGCCGAGGCTTATGACACCGCGCGCAAATTCTGGCGTTTCTGTGGCGAAGTGGTCAGCACGCGGCAAGCGGCCGAAGCCTTGGGCACCGCTTTCTCCGGTGTATCGGAAGAACAGGGACGGCAGGCCAGCGTCACCATCCGGCAGCGCCTGGCCGATCTCGCGGGACAGCAGGCAGAGGATGTCTTTCTCTTTCCTTCCGGCATGGCCGCGAACTACGCGGTCCACCGCATGCTCACCAGCCTGTTCCCGGATCAAAAAACCATCCAGCTTGATTTCCCGTACGTGGATGTTCTCAAGCTCCAACAATTCTTTGGCAAAGGCGTGCATTTCCTGCCCCTGCAAAAGCCCGAAGAGTACGAAGACCTCCGCGCTGTGTTGACAGCGGAGCCCGTTTCCGGAATCTTCTGCGAAGCACCGAGCAATCCCATGCTTCGCTGCGTGGACTTTGTTCGCATGAAGGAAGTGGTCGCCAGCACGCGACCCGGCACGCCCATCATCGTTGACGACACCATCTCGACCGTCGCTCATGTCGATGCTTTCCGCTTCGCCGATCTGGTGACCTCCAGTCTAACTAAAAGCTTCTCGGGTGCAGGTGACGTGCTCGCCGGTGGCGTCATTTTGAATCGCGCGTCGCGGCATTACGCGGCTTTTTCCGCGTACCTCAAACAACACGCCGATCACGAACTCTGGCATGGCGACGCCGTGGCGCTGGAACAGAACTCCCGCGATTTCGTCCAGCGCGCCGAGGTCATGAGCCGCAACGCGCAAGCTCTGGCTGACTATCTGCGCGCTCATCCCCGCGTCGAAAAAGTGTGGCACGCCGCCACCGAAGGGCAGCCGGGTTACGACCAGATTCGCCGTCCGAACGGTGGTTATGGCTGCTTATTCTCCTTCCTCCTGAAAGACGCCGCGGCCGCCAGCCCGCGTTTTTACAATGCGCTCCGTACCTGCAAAGGACCCAGCCTGGGAACCAACTTCACCTTGGTCTGTCCCTACACCTTGCTCGCTCACTACAGCGAACTCGATTGGGCCGAAAGCTGCGGCGTGCCCCGCCATCTGCTGCGCGTATCCGCGGGGCTCGAAGATACGGCGGACTTGATTGCGCGGTTTGAAGCCGCCCTGCAGGCGTAGACGCATCGCCAGCCGATTTTGGAGTCAAGGCTTCAGCCGATCATGCGTCTGTAGCATCGCAACGCCCTACACAATCTCCGTCGGACAATCCGGCAACGAAGCCAGAAAGGCCCTGCCATACGGCTTGGTCAAAATGCGGTTATCCAAGATCGCACACATGCCACGATCCTTGTTAGACCGAATCAGCCGCCCTACGCCCTGGCGCAGCTTCAGGATCGCCTCAGGCACGCTGTATTCGCTGAACGCGTTCAAGCCCTGCTCCTCCAGATGCTCGATGCGCGACGCTGTCACCGGGTGATCCGGCACCGCAAAAGGCAGGCGGGTGATGATCACATTGCTCAGCGCTTCTCCCGGAACATCCACACCTGTCCAGAAACTGTCCGTGCCAAAGAGCACGCTGTGAATGTCATCGCGAAAGGCATTCAGCATCTGGTGGCGTGGCATGCCGCGGCCTTGCACCAGCAGGCGCCAGTCATGGTCATCGCAGAACTCCTCGAGGCGATCCGCCATCGCCGTCATCTGCGAATAGCTGGTGAAGAGCACAAAAGCCCGTCCCTTGGACAGCTCCAGGAAGTGCGCGATCTTCTCCTGCATTGCATCCTCAAAGCCGGGAGTTCCGGGCTGCGGCATGGTCTTCACCAGGTACAGCCGCATCTGCTTCTGAAAATTGAAAGGGCTGTGAATGCACGCAGCCTGCGCCTTTTGCGCGCCCACCCTCTTGCGAAAGTACGAGAGCTTCTCGTCATCCCCCACCCCGAGCGTCGCGCTGGTGAAGACGCAGGCCTTGCCGCCGCTGAAAAAGATCTCCGCCAATTTCGGCGCCACATCGATCGGCGCGCTATGAAAACCCACCGTCCGGTTGTCCCCCGAGCCGCGTTCCGCCCAGTACACATGCCCTTCCTCGCTTTGATCGAGAAAGGCCGCGATGGTCGTGCGCAGTCCTGTCAGTCGTTTCGCGATGTCCAGCAGCTCCAGCTTCTGCGATTCGCTCTTCGCCGCGTCCCCCGCCTTCTGGGCGAAACGCGCCACCCGCTGCAAAGGCAGGGCCAGCGTGTTCTCCACCAGCCCTGTTTCGCGCACACGAAACTCCCGGCCGTAGTTGCCAAATCTGCAGGCTGCCTCCGCATCACGAAAAAAGCTCTCTGTCATTCCCACGGCCTGCACCACCTCGCGAATCGCATCGCTGTCACCGACGCTGGCAAAGAATCCCTTGCGCGTCTTTGGATTGTACAATCGGCCTAACTCAAAGCGCACATTGGATTCAGTCACATGCAGGCCGAATGCCTTGGCCGCGATGTTTTCAATCGTGTGGGCCTCGTCCAGAATCACGAAGTCGCGCGGAAAGATAAAATTGGCGTCTGCCGCGAGTACCTCATCGGCCGAAGCCAGCAGCGTGAAAAAAAGCGTATGGTTCAGCACCAGCACATCCGCCTCGGCCATGCGCCGCCGCACGGCTTGGTAAAAGCAGCCGCTCTCCGGCCCGCAGCGGCGCGGAGTGCAGGCATGCGCCTCGCTGCAAACCAGAGACCAAACCCGCGCCGTGGGAGTGAAATCCAGGGCGCTGAGTGTGCCGTCCTTCGTTTCCTTGGCCCAGTCCATCAGCAGCAGCAGTTCCGAAGCCTCGCTGCTGCTGAAAAGATCCGCGGTTTGCGCATAGGCATGTTTCAGCCGCGTCGGGCAGAGGTAGTTGCCTCGGCCCTTGAGCAACTCGGCATGGAAATCGCCCACCAGTTTGCGCACGATGGGGATGTCCTTCAAAATTAGCTGCTCCTGCAGGTTGATCGTGTGCGTGCAGATGATTGCCTTGCGGCCCTGCTCCAGGGCATAGGTCACCGCCGGCACCAGATACGCCAGCGACTTGCCCACTCCCGTCGCGGCCTCCACCACCAGCGCGCGATTTTTTTCCAGCGCCCCCGCGACGAGTTGCGCCATCTCCTGTTGCTGCGGGCGATACTCAAATTGCGGGGAATGGGACAGTTTCCCCTCCGGCGAAAACGCGTAGTGCATCCGCTCCCCGAGCGTCGGGCCGGTAGCGCCTTCGGAGGCTTCGAGGATGCTGATCATGAACCCGCAAGATGCCGGGGCTGGAAGGCTGCGCAATGAATGAGTGACGCTGCGCCGGATTGGGTGTAAAACGATCCTGCATGTCTCCCCGCTGGCTTCTCTGTGCGTTGGCTCTGCCCCTGGCGAGTTGCGGCCTTTTCCAGCAGTCTGCCTATCAAGAGCAAGGCTTGGCGTCTTACGTCGCGGACATCTACATCGGGCGCCCCACCGCCTCCGGTCAGCCCTACCAACCCTACAACTACACCGCTGCGCACAACAGCCTCCCCCTGGGCACGCGGGTGACCGTGACGAATCAGCAGACCGGCCAGAGTGTAAACGTGGTGGTGAATGATCGCTTCCCCTACTATCCCGGGCGTGTCATCAATCTCTCGTCCGCGGCGGCGCAAGCCCTTGGCATTCCTTACATGCGCATGGCTCAGGTCCAGGTCACGGCCAGAAATGTATCGGTGGCACAACCAAGCACCGCTTATGGCTACCAGGGCCAGCCGCCGCAACCAAGAACCACCTACCGCCAGCCCGGACCGGGTCCAGGCGCCCCCGCCTACACAGGTGGCAATGCCCCGCCGCCTGGGCTGAAGACCTTTTAGGCGCAAATTATCTGTCTGCCGCCGTTTCTTCTGGCCGTGAGATTGTTGCTTTTCGTTCTGCTTCCCTGGTGCGCCGCTGCCCATGCGGCGCCCGTTTCCTTTTCCAAGCAGATTGCTCCGATCCTGGCGGATCAGTGTCTGGAGTGCCATCGCGCTGAAAAGGCCAAGGGCTCTTATCGCCTCGATACCTTCGAGCGTCTCATGAAGACCGGCGATAGCGACGAGCTGCCGATCGTGGCTGGCAAGCCGGGGGCCAGTTTGCTCCATGAACTGATCACCACCGGCGACGATGCCGACCGCATGCCGAAGAAAGCCGATCCGCTGGCCGCGAAAGAGCTCGCTCTCATCAAGCAGTGGATCACCGAGGGCGCGCAATTTGACGGCGTCGAGGTGAAGGCGCAAATCACCACGCTTTTGCCGGAAGTGCGCCCGCAGGCCCCGGAGAAGTATCCCCGCCCCATCCCCGTCACCGCCATGGCGCTGAATGGGGATGGCAAGGTTCTGGCGACCAGCGGTTACCATGAGGTGCTGACCTGGGATCCCGCCACGGGCAAGCTTCTCGGGCGAGTGGGTGATTTGCCGGAACGGGTGCTGGGCCTGAGTTTCGTCGCAGGCGGCCCATGGCTGGCTGTCGCGGGTGGTACTCCTGGACGCAGCGGCGAAGTCTGGCTGGTGAATCTGGCCAAGCCGGCCGAACGCAAGCGCCTCGTCCAAATGCGCGACTGCGCCCTGTGCGCCGTGGCGACCCCAGATGGTACCTGGCTCATCACCGGTGGTGCGGACAACCGCGTCCGTGGATTCTCCCTGCCTGATGGCAAACTTCTCTGGAACATCGAAATGCATGCCGACTGGGTGCTCGCCCTCGCTGTCAGCCCGGATGGCAAGCATGTCGCGACCGCTGGCCGCGATCGCACGGCACGCGTCGTCGAAGTCGCCACCGGAGTCATTGACGGCACCTTCACGGGCCACAGCGTGCCGGTGCTCAGCATCGCCTTCTCTCCCGATGGCAAAGAAATCATCTCTGGTGGCAGCGATGGCGAAACACGCCGCTGGGACCTGGAAGGCACCGGTAAAAAAGAGAGCACCGTGCGCCCCGCCGGCCGGACGGAGGTGCTGAGTCTTGCCTACCTCGACAAAGACACGCCTCTCGCCGCCACCGGCAACGGCCAGGTCAACGCCATCGACGCCAAAGCCCGCAAATCGAAAGCCCGTCTTGCCACCCATGCGGATCGCGTGAACACCGTGCTTTTGCGTGGCAGCGGCGAGACGCAGAGTCTGATCACCGGCAGCCACGATGGCGAAGTCCGCGTGATCCAAGCGAAGGATGCGAAGGAACTCATCAAATTCATCGCCAGTCCCGGTTGGTGATGATCAAAGACTAATCCACCCTCATGTTTGAACCCCGTACTGCTCCCCTTGCACCCCCTCACGTCTTTTTCTGGCGAGTCCTGAAGTGCTTGTCCTGCGCCATCAGCGTCATGG
>JAXMIV010000207.1:0-3315 GCA_034377045.1 Prosthecobacter sp.
ACAAGGAAACCGACAAGCTCCGCGACGAATACGGCCGCAACACTGCCGGGCAGCGCTTCCTGCTGGCGCGCCGTCTGGTGGAAGCCGGTGTCCGCATGGTTTCCGTGAATTACGGCGGCTGGGATCACCACAGCAACATCAAGAGCGCGTTCGATGGTCAGGCACCGAACTTCGACCAGGCTTTTGCCCGCCTCATCACCGACCTCGCTGATCGCGGCATGCTCAAGAAGACGTTGGTGATGGTGAGCTCTGAATTTGGCCGCACGCCGAAGATCAACGGCACCAACGGCCGCGACCACTGGCCGCGCGTATTCTCGGTGGCCCTTGCCGGTGGCGGGGTCAAGGAAGGCTACATCCACGGTGCCTCCGATCCTCTCGGTGGTGAGCCTGACCGCGACGCGGTGGGACCGGAAGATCTTGCCAAGACCATGTATCGTCTCCTCGGCATCAACAGCGAGAAGCGCATCATGTCCGATGGCGGCCGTCCGATCGACATCGTCAATGGTGGCCGCATCCTGACCGAAGCGCTGGCTTGATGTTTGCCTGAGCAGTTCAATTACGACAGAGGGGCGATGCGGAGACCATCCGCACCGCCCCTCCATCTATAAGGCGCGCGATGACTGAGCCCCGCTAAATCCTGCAAAAACCCGCTGATCGAGCCGCGTATCTTCCTGTAAATCCCCCCTCTTTATGAATGCCCGATTGATCCACCTCCTTGCCGCTTTCACTTTGGTGATCGCGCCCCTGGCCCAGGGAGCCTATCCTGAATTTAGCGGCACGAAGCCCAATGGCGGCCAGCGCGGCACCGAATGGAAGCTGACGGTGACCGGAAGCCGGTTGGCGGATTTTGAGAGCCTGATTTTTTTCTCACCCGGTTTTGCCATGAAGAGCGTGGACAAGGTGGAAGCTAACAAGGTGGATATGACCATCACGGTGGCGCCTGAGGTGCCGCCCGGCAACCATCTGATCCGCCTGCGCACCAAGTCCGGCATTTCCCATGCGCGTCAGATTTTTGTCGGACCCTTCCCCAATGTGGAGGAAAAGGAGCCTAACACCGAGTTTGAAGCGGCACAGCCGATCGCAATGAACCAGACGGTGGAGGGTTTGGTCACCAATGAGGATGTGGATTATTACAAGCTCACGGTGAAGAAAGGGCAGCGCATCAGTGTGGAAGTGGATGGCTTGCGCCTGGGCTATACCACCTTCGATCCCTATATCGCGGTCCTGGATAAGGAACGTTTTGAGAAGGTGTTCTCGGATGATACCATTCTGCACCGGCAGGATGGGTACTGCTCCTTTGTGGCGGAGTATGACGGTGACTACTATTTGATGGTGCGTGAGTCCTCGTATCGCGGCGGCGGCAACAGCTTCTACCGCCTGCACGTCGGCAGCTTCCGCCGGCCGGATGTGGTTTATCCCGCAGGCGGCAAGATTGGTTCCACCACCAAGGTGCGATTTGTGGAAAAGACAGAATCGTTCGAGGAAGACGCCAAACTGCCCGTGGAAGCGGACCCAACATTCATGCTCTATTCGAAGAGCCAGGAGCCCGCGCCCTCCGGCAATCCCTTCCGCCTGGTGCCTTTTGACAATGCGCTTGAAGCCGAGCCTAACAATGAGCAGGCCAAGGCGACGGCCGCTGCCAGCGGCGAACCCATCGCGCTCAATGGGGTAATCGAGACGCCCGGAGACATTGATTTCTTCAAGGTGCCGCTGAAAAAGGGCCAGCAGGTGGTGTTGCAGGCCTTTGCCCAGAGCCTGGGTTCGCCTTTGGACAGCGTGGTGAATGTTTACAATGACAAGGGCGGCAGCCTGGGCGGCAACGATGACGGCGGCGGCCGCCGGCGGCTCGACAGCAAGCAGACGGTCAACGTGCCGGTCGACGGCGACTATTTTGTGCGCGTGACCGATCATTTGGAGCGCGGCGGACCTAGCTTTGTGTATCGCATTGAAATGGTGGCCAGCCAGCCCGACATGTTTTTCGCGTCGCCGCAGTATTCGGTGAATGACACGCATTACCGGCAGTTCGTGGCGATCCCGCGCGGCGGACGCATGGTGCTGCTGGAGAATTTTTCGCGCAGCAATGTCAGCGGCGATTTCAAGTTTGAAGCACCGGGTCTCCCTGCCGGTGTCAAACTGCTGACGGAAACCGCACCCAAGGACATGCCCAACATGCCGCTGATGTTTGAAGCGGCGCTCGATGCGCCTCTGGGCCACGCCACCGTGCCGATCACGCTGAAGCCGCTGGATCCCAACGTCAAAGTCACCGGCAAGATGCGCCAGGAATTTGACATCGTTCGCGCGGGCAACGTGATCTTCTACACCGAGATTGAGGACAAACTGCCGGTGGCGGTCGTGGAAGAGGCGCCGTACTCGCTGGAAATCGTCAAGCCGACCGTGCCGCTGGTGAACAATGGCGTGCTCAATCTGAAGGTCATCGCCAAACGCAAGGAAGGCTTCAAAGCGCCGATCCGCGTCCTCATGGTGTGGCGTCCGGGCGGCGTGAGTTCGCTGGGCGAACAGACGATTGCTGAAGGCCAGAACGAATGCAGCTTTGTGCTTGATGCCAATGCCAGTGCACCGGCGGGAACTTGGAAGTTTACGGTGATGGGTGAGGCGGACGCCGGCAATGGCCGGATCTACAATGCCAGCCCCTTCTGTGAAGTGACGACAGCGCCCGCCTTTGTGAATGCGCCGGCCATTCCGCTGACCGCCGTTGAGCAAGGCAAGGAAACGGTGATGATGGCGAAGTTGGAGCACTTGCTGCCTTTCCAAGGCGAAGCGAATGCCGAGATCGTAGGTGTTCCCGACACCATCCCCATCGAGGGGGCAAAGATCACCAAGGACACCAAGGAAGTGACCTTCAAGGTGAAGACTCATGACAAGTCGCCGATCGGCAAGCAGGCCAATCTGTTCGTCAGAGTGGACATTCCGGTTGCCGGTGGCACCACGACGCATCGCATCGCCCTCGGTTCGGTGCTGCGCATTGATGCGCCGCGCAAGGCGCCCGCTGCCGCACCTGTGCCGGTGGTGGCTGCGAACAAGCCAAAGCCCGCAGCCGTTGCGGCTCCCGCTGCGCCGAAGCCGTTGTCCCGTCTTGAGCAGCTTCGTCAGGAAGCCGCTGGCTCCAAGAAATGATATGACCTTTGTGAAAATCAGCGCCGTTAGAGCGTATTAAATCACACCTCCATTTGTTTGCCATGATACTCCCCCGTTATCTGCCTCCGCTGCTCGGTTTCGCCGTCCTTTCCGCGGCAGGCTGGATTCACGCCAATCCCGCTGCCGCCCCAGCCCCCGCGCCGGTGCCCGCTGCGGCAC
>JAXMIV010000208.1:0-2637 GCA_034377045.1 Prosthecobacter sp.
ATGTATGGGAGTTCACAAACCAATATGGCGTTGGTTTGGGGCACCGATCAAGCGCGGCTGCTTCACGGAGATGGCATTTGGAGTCTGGGCGCCAGTGGCGGCCAGCGTTACTCCGTGCTCGGTCTTCCGGCGCGCATGCAAAATCCAACGGTGTGGTCATCCGCAGCCGCCGCTCCCGTGGGTTTCGTTGGCAACTCGCTCGTCTCCGTCACAGAGACGGGCGCCGTGCGTTACGACCCAGCGCGCGGCTCTGTGAGCCTCTGGAACCTAACGAGCGCCTACAGCACCCTCGTGGAGCACCCGATGCCGGCCGCCGCCCTGGCGGGCCGGACCCTGTTACTGGCAACTCGGGACATGCTCCGGGTTCAGGATGCGATGAGTGGCCGTGAACTGTGGCAGGGGCCATGGCCCGATGAGACGAAAGATATCGTGGAAGCGGCGCGCGAACCCTTTAAAGCCTGGCAATCCCTGCGTTGGAGCTGCCGGGGCATCTTCCTTTATGACGGGCAGGGGAAAACGTTGACTGTCGATTGGAAGGCCTTGACGGCGGGCGGCGACTGGATGGTGCCGGCGGGGACGCGCGCGCTTGTGTGTTTGCGCGGCGCGAGCGCGGGCCTACAATCAGTGCATGAAAAGCGACTTTCGGACTGAGGCGGATTCCATGGGGTCGATGCAGGTGCCTGCGGAAGCCTATTTCGGCGCCCAGACGGCGCGCGCGGTGGAAAACTTCCCAATCAGCAATCTGCGCTTTCCGCGCCCATTCATACGAGCGCTGGGACTGATCAAAAAACACGCGGCGGTGGTTAACGCCGAACTTGGCCTGCTGCCGACCGATATTGCCAAAGCCATCCAACATGCGGCGCAGGAAGTCAGCGAAGGGAAACTGGATGATCAATTCGTGGTGGATATTTTCCAGACGGGATCGGGCACGTCCACCAATATGAATGCCAATGAGGTGATCGCCAATCGCGCCATCGAGATCCATGGCGGCAAGCGCGGGGACAAGTCCATTCATCCGAATGATCACGTCAACCGAGGTCAGTCGAGCAATGACGTGATTCCCACTTCCATCCACATTGCCGCGCTCGATGGCATCGTGCATGATTTGATCCCGGCGCTGAGCGAGTTGCACCAGGAGCTGTCCGGAAAGGCACGAGAATTTGATGCCATCCTGAAAATCGGTCGCACGCATTTGCAGGATGCGACGCCCATTCGTCTCGGTCAGGAAATCGGCGGCTATGCCAGCCAGGTGGAGCATGGCATCCAGCGGCTGCGCAACATCGAAGCCCATCTGGGCGAACTCGCACTCGGTGGCACTGCCGTGGGCACGGGCATCAATACGCATCCTGAATTTGCGCGCCGCACCATCGCCGGCATCGCCCGAGAGACTGGGCTGGATCTTCACGAAGCCGCCAACCATTTCGAGGCGCAGGGGGCGATCGATGCCCTGGTGGCAACAAGCGGTGCCTTGAAGGCCACCGCGGTCTGCCTCATCAAGATCGCCCATGACATTCGTTGGTTAGGCTCCGGCCCGCGCTGTGGCCTGGGCGAACTCAAACTGCCGGCGACACAGCCGGGTTCATCCATCATGCCTGGCAAAGTGAACCCCGTGATGTGCGAGATGGTGATTCAAGCCGGGGCGCAGGTCATCGGCAATGATGCGGCGATCACCTTCGCGGGGACATTCGGCAGTTTCGAGTTGAACACCATGCTGCCTGTCGCCGCGCACAATCTTTTGCAGGCCATCGGCCTGCTTGGCAACGCCAGCAGGGTCTTCGCGCGGCGCTGCATTGCAGGCTTGGAGGCGGACGCGGCCAAGTGTGAAAGCAATATTGAGCAGAGTCTCGCCATGTGCACCGCCCTGGCGCCGGAGATCGGTTACGACGCCGCGGCCAAGATCGCGAAAGTGGCTTACGAGACCGGCCGCACCGTGCGCGATGTGGCTTTGGAAACTTCGGGTCTCAGCAAGGAGCGGCTTGAAGATTTGTTAGACCCGAGAAGCCAGACGGAGCCGGGGCAGGGAATGGGCATGGCCGCGGGCGGATGATGAGCTAAAACGGATCCTCAGCTTCGGCCGTACCACTGGAACTGTCCTGTTCCCCATCATAACCAAAGATCTCCGGAAGGCCTTCGCAGATTCGAGTCAACTGGCGCTCCAATTCGTCCAGGCAGGTGACCGCGGCATTCGCATAGCCTGCCTTGTTGAGCGCAGCGGTTGCCGCATCAAGGCAGAGCTTTAGGGCGCTTTCAGGCACGAAGGGTTCGAGTCCATATCCCGGCATCAGCAATGCATGCCGCCGGGCGGTATCGATCAGCAAAAGGATGCCGTGATTGTCGCCGGCTTTTTCCACCGCGCTGAACAACGAGCCGCGATTGAACAACCACAAGGCATAGACCGCGATCGGCACATTCGGCGGCGCAGCCGCCAGCACGACACTGGCCTTGATTTGCGGAAAGCGTTGTTCGAGAGACTGCACCGCTGCGCTGATGGCGCGCTGCTCTCCCGAATCGAGCACCTCGGCGAGGTCCGCGACGGGACGGTCCAGCATGGCGGGAATGCCGAACTGCTGTTCCGCCATCTCGATGACAAAGCCGCACTGCCGGCAGGCGGCGTCGTTTTCCAGGGCAGGGAAGGTG
>JAXMIV010000209.1:0-5760 GCA_034377045.1 Prosthecobacter sp.
ACAAACAACAGATTCAAACTCAGATCGCCCAAATCCGTGACAACCTGGGAACTTTTGAAAACCAGCCGCCTTTGCCTGCCGGGACAGAGGCGAAGCTTTCGCTGGTCTTCCGCAACGCGAAGAAGATCAGCCTGACTGCACGCAAGGTGGATGTGGCGAAGCTGCTGGCGGATACGGAGGCGTATCTGCGCTCAGAACCGCAGCAGCAGCAGGATTGGCAGCAAACGCAGGTGGATAGCATTGGCCAGCGGCTGCTGAACCAAAAGAATGGTAAATACTTGGGCGAAATCACCGCGAAGTGGGAGCAGGAATTGCAGCCACGGGCCAATCATTGGGATCGCCGTGTCGATGTGGTGACGCCGCTGAAAGCAGCCGGAGCGTGGTGGGTTGAAGGAACCTTTGAAGGTGGGCATGTGGCGCGCACGCTGGTGTGGATCGAGGACCTGGTGATCGTGCAAACGAAACAGGCAACCGGCGGGCACTACTTCGTGGCAGATGCGGTCACGGGAGCACCTATACCCGGCGCCAAGATCAAATTCTTTGGGTGGCGGCAGGACTGGAAGGACCCCGGTGTGGTTCGGAAGAAGCCGGTGATGGTGTATGCGTTTAAAGATCATCAAAGCCTGGCCGACGAGAAGGGACAGGTGCGGATTTCTCAGGCAGTCGCGAAAGACTATCAGTGGCTCATCACGGCAACAACGACTGATGGCCGCGAGGCGCATTTGGGTTTTGAGCAATTTTGGTTCGGAGACAACCGGGAGGTTTTTGGAGAACAGACACGGCTTTACACCATCACGGACCGGCCCGTTTACCGGCCCGGCCAGGAAGTGAAGTGGAAGGCGTGGGCGCGCACGGTCGGTTATGGGTTAAAGGTCGACTCCAATCGATTCAAGGGCGCCAGCATCGAAGTGGTCATCCAGAATCCGCGCGGTGAAAAGATTCTGGAGAAGATCTACAAGGCCGATGACTCCGGAGCGATAAGCGATACCCTGTTGTTAGGTGATGACGCGGCGCTGGGTCAATATCAAGTGAGCATGACCCGGAAACGCACCCTGCGCGGGGACGAGTCGCTGGGATCGCATCAGTTCCGGGTGGAGGAGTACAAGAAGCCGGAATTCGAAGTGAAGGTGGAGGCGCCGAAAACGCCGGTGGCACTCGGCGATGCCTTTGAGATCAAGGTGAAGGCGGACTATTACTTCGGCGGTCCGGTAAAGGAGGGGAAGGTCAAATACAAGGTGCAGCGCAGCGCCCATGCCGATCAGTGGTTTCCGCCAGGGCCGTGGGACTGGTTGTTTGGGGAAGGTTATGGCTGGCGCGGCGGTTTTTACGAATGGTATCCAGGGGCGGAGAACTGGTGCCGCTATGCGCCGATCTGGCCGTGGTGGCCAAGACGAAGCGATCCGCCGGAACTTGTCGCCAACGGCGAGGCGGCATTGAACGCTGATGGCACCTTCACCATCAAAATCGACACGGCGCTGGCAAAGGAACTGCACGGCAATGAGGATCATCGTTATGAGATCGAGGCGGAAGTGACCGATCAGTCACGGCGCATGATTCACGGCACGGGCGCCGTGCTGGCGGCGCGGCGGCCCTTTGAAGTCTATGTCTGGCTGGATCGCGGGTACTACCAGGCAGGTGAAGCCGGTGAGGTGCGTGTCACGGCGCGCACGCTCGATGGGCGCACAGTCGCCGCCAAGGGCAAACTCAAGCTGCTGCGCGTGACCTATGACAAGGAGGGCAAGCCCAGTGAGGAAGAAGTTTCCGCGTTTAACATCAAGACCGGAGACGAGGAAACGCGGCAGAAGGTGAAATGGATCCGAGGCGGGCAATACCGGGTGGCGTGTTTGTTAAAGGACGAAGCCGGGCATGAAATCGAAGGCGTAGCTTTCACCACCGTGCGCGGGGAGGGATTCAATGAAGGCAAGGATTTCCATTTTGATGATCTCGAACTCATCACGCAAAAGGATGAGTATTCGCCGGGAGAAGAGGTGGAGATCACCCTGAACACCAATCGCCCCGGCAGCACCGTGGCGCTGTTTCTGCGCGCGCAGAATGGCGTGTATCCGGAGCCGATTTGGATCAAACTCGAAGGCAAGAGCACCACGCATCGCTTCACCTTAAAGGCAGATGATCAGCCAAATATTTTTCTCGATGCCTACACGGTCAGCAATGCGCATGTGCATCAGGTCACGCAGCAAATCATCGTGCCGCCGAAGAAACGCATCGCCACCGTCGAACTCGAACCTGACAAGGAAACCTACCTGCCGCGTGAAGGCTCGCGCGTGAAGGTGCTGGTCAAGGATCAGGACGGCAAACCTTTTGTGGGACAGGTGGTGCTTACCGCTTATGACAAGGCGCTGGAGTACATCTCCGGCGGCAGCAATATCGAAGACATCCGGCCCTTCTTTTGGGGCTGGAAGCGCAGCCATCAGCCGGAAATCCAGGACTCATTGCTGGAGACCGAGACGAGCTTGTGGAAGGAGGGCGAGGTGTGGATACAACCTTTGGGGATGTTTGGAGCGACAGCGGATGAAGAATTCAAAGACGGCAGGCGCACGGCCGGTAGACGAGGACTTCTCAAATCCGGCTCAGGTAGAATGATGGCTTACGGTGGAGCGATGGCGGGCGCGTCCGCAGACTCGTTTGCCATGGCAGCGGCGCCGGCAGCAGCGCCACCACCTGTTTCAGCCTCACGAGCAGGCAAATTGGAATTGGAAGTACTGAGGGCAGATGCCGCTGGCGATCAAAGCAATGGAGTTCCGGGACCGCAACCCATGATCCGCTCCAATCTCGCGGATAGCGCGGTGTGGGTGGCGGACCTAACAACCGATGCGAATGGCGAGGGCGTGTTGAACTTTGACATGCCGGACAATCTCACCACCTGGAAGTTGCGTTCCTGGGTGATGGGGCCGCAGACGCAGGTGGGTGAGGCGGCGGTGGAGGTGATCACCCGGAAGAATCTGATGGTGCGTTTGCAGGCGCCGCGATTCTTTGTGGAGAAAGATGAGGTGGTGATTTCCGCGAATGTGCACAACGAAATGGAGGTGCCGCAGGACGTGAAGGCAGTGCTGGAGTTAGAAGGCGGCGTGCTGGAGATGCTGCCATTCGACGTCGCATCCGCCAAGGTGCCGGCGCACTCCGAGAAGCGCTTTGACTGGCGGGTCAAGGTCATCGCCGAAGGCGAAGCCAAGGTGCGGGTGAAGGCCCTGGCGCAAAAAGACAGTGATGCGATGGAGATGACCTTTCCGGCGTACACGCATGGGATGCTGAAGACCGATTCGTGGAGTCTGGCGCTGCGGCCGGATCAGACCAGCGGCAGCCTCACGATGCGTGTGCCGAAGGAACGCAAACCGGAGCAGACGCGTCTTGAAGTGCGTTACTCCCCGACCCTGGCGATGGCTTTGGTGGATGCGCTGCCCTACCTCACGGACTATCCGTATGGCTGCACGGAACAAACGCTGAACCGCTTTGTGCCGACGGTGATCACGCTGGGTGTCTTGAAGAATTTGGGCGTGAATCTGGCGGACGTGCGGAAGAAGCGCGCGAACCTGAATGCGCAGGAGATCGGCGATCCAAAAAAACGCGCTTCACGCTGGCAGGGCAAAGACGGCAAAGGCAAACCGAAACAGCCGGTGTTCGATGAAGACGAAGTGAAGAAGATGGCGAAGGCGGGCTTGAACAAGCTCAGCGCCATGCGCAACGGCGATGGTGGCTGGGGTTGGTTTCCCGGCGGCCGCGAATCTTCGCCACACATCACCGCGATCGTGCTGCACGGACTGCGCGCCGCCGAGCACGCGGGCCTGGATGTGAATGATGGCGTCATTCGCAACGGCATCGAGTGGCTGAAGGCGCACGAAGCCGAGGAACTGCGCCGACTGCGCCTGCCGGAGAAGGACAAGGACCACAAGAGTTCGCCGGACAATCTCGATGCGCTCATTCACAGCGTGCTGGTGGAATACAAGACCGGAGATGCCGGGATGCGCGAGATGCTCTATGAGAAGCGCAAGAACCTGTCACGCTACAACTTGGCGTTGCTCGGCCTGGCCTGTCATCAGCTTGGCGAAAAGGAACGTCGTGACATGTGCCTGCGCAATCTGCGGCAGTTTCTCAAACTCGATGATGAAAACCAAACCGCGTGGCTGGAGCTGCCCGATGGCGGCTGGTGGTGGTTCTGGCATGAGGATCAAATCGAAACACAGGCCGCCTTCCTGCGCCTGCTGGTCGCAGCCGAACCCAAGAGTGATGTGGCGCCGCGCCTGGCAAAGTATCTGCTGAACAATCGCCGCAACGGCACCTATTGGAACAGCACCAAGGACACGGCGGCGGTGATCGAGGCGATGGCGGAGTTTGTCAAAGTCAGCGGCGAATCCAAGCCTAACTTGAAGTTGGAAGTCGCGATCGACGGCAAGGTGCAAAAGACCGTGGACATCACACCGGAAAACCTTTTCACCTTCGACGGCACGCTCGTGCTGGAAGGCGATGCTCTGGCGACAGGCGAGCACAAGTTGGAGATGCGCAAAACAGGGCTCTCGCCGTTGTACTCCAATGCTTACCTGACCGTATTCAGCCAGGAAGACATGATCCCTCCCGCCGGCCTGGAAGTGAAGGTGCGGCGCAAGTTCTACAAGCTGATCGAGGAGAAGCCTAACCAACAGGTCGCAGGTTCACGTGGCCAGGTGGTCACCCAGACCGGCTTCAAATATCGCCGCGAAGAAGTGGCAAGCGACGTTGTGGTGCGCAGCGGTGATTTGATCGAGGTGGAACTCTCCGTAGAGAGCAAGAACGACTACGAGTATGTGATCATCGAGGACATGAAGCCGGCGGGCTTTGAGCCCATAGAAGTACAAAGCGGCTGGAGTTGGGAGGGCCTGCAATCCTACAAGGAGTTTCGCGATGAAAAAGTCGCCTTCTTCGCCGAACGCCTGCCACGGGGTACCCACAACCTCAGCTACCGCGTAAAGGCGGAAATTCCCGGCCGCTTCAGCGCCCTGCCCACAAAGATCGAGGCGATGTACGCCCCGGAATTGAAAGGCAATTCGACGGAGTGGAAGGCGCGAATCGAGGAGTGAGGGGGAGCGAGGTGCCAGCCAGTCGTAGGATGAGTGTGGCAAAGCCCGCTCGTCCGGCTTGGAATGGTCGCTCGCAGTGCAAACGACCGTTCGGGGATAGACGGGGCGGCTCTGCAAGTGGACTCTCGACAAGGCGAATATCCTCGGCGCAGAACACACCCGTCCGACGACCTCCAAAGGCATCAGTCCCAGTTGGGGTCGAGGGTACGAAACCCCTGAAGCATTACCTCGCAGCCTTACTTCAAGCTCAGCGGAGTTTTGACATCGTCGGGGCTGTTGCCGACATAGGCCTCCGTAGCGGATACGAAGCGAAAGTAACGTGCATCCTGTGGCACCTTCTCAGTTGCTTCCACAATCGAGCCCCTGCGTCGCCAGCGTCCCACCGTGCGGGTGCCGGAGTGCTCTCGGGTGCACTCGCCGTCTTGATTGAAGGTGAAGACAGTGCCGGTCGGATTCTGCCAGCTTTTCCCAACGAAGAATGCTTCGGAATCTCTTGCAGGCGTACTTGATGGACGTGCTCCCGCCGACTTCGTCGTGAGCTTTTCCAACTCCTGCTTGGCCGCGAGAGCGGCGTCCAAGTTGCCACTCCGAGTGTGCGAATCTTGGAGCTTTCTCAGTTCCCTTTCGTAAGCCTCGTGAAGCGGCTGTAATGCCCGGGCCACGGCTGCCTCGTAAGCGGTGCGCAACCGAT
>JAXMIV010000210.1:0-6250 GCA_034377045.1 Prosthecobacter sp.
GTGGGTTTCCTCAAAGGCATTCCTGACTTATCTAACCTACTGCTAACTCTCTGATTCTGGGCCGGCGGAGTTCCCACTCCGCCGGCTGCGCCGCTCTCATGAACCTTGATTCCGAACTCGCCAATTCCCCGCTGGCCAAACTGCACATCGAAAATGTGTCCAAATCGTTCACCACGAAACGCGGCACCGTGCAGGCGCTGGATCGGGCGACACTGACGGTTGGGGAAGGCGAGTTCGTCTGTCTCGTCGGACCCAGCGGCTGCGGCAAGTCGACGCTGCTCAATCTGATTGCCGGCCTGGATACCCCTGACAGCGGCACCTTGATGATGGACGGTCACGCCATCACCGGGCCGGGCAGGGAACGCATGGTGATGTTTCAGGAGCACGCGTTATTCCCGTGGTTGGATGTCATGGGCAATGTGCTCTTTGGCCTGAAGCTCAAACCCAGCCTCACACAGGCGGAGCGCGTGGAGGTGGCCAAGTACTACCTGCACCTGGTGGGGTTGGAGCGGTCGCTGCACGCGAACATCCACGAGCTCTCCGGCGGCATGAAGCAGCGGGTCGCGCTGGCCCGCGCCTTGGCGCCTAATCCGCGTGTCATGCTGATGGACGAGCCTTTCGCGGCGCTCGATGCCATGACCCGCGAGCAGCTTTACTTCGATTTGCAAAAGATCTGTCAGGCCCGGCGGAAGACCGTCCTCTTTGTCACCCACAACGTCCGTGAAGCAGTCTGCCTGGGCAACCGTGTGGTCCTCTTTTCGTCCAACCCGGGGCGCATTCGCGAAAAGTTCATCGTCAATCTGCCGCGCCCTCGTGACATCAATGACCCCGCGCTGGCCGGTCAGGCGGGTGAGATCACCAGGGCGCTAAAGGGGCACTCAACCTTACTTGTTGCTGAATGAAACGTTCGCTCATTGCTCTCGCCTTTTTCATTGTTCTCACCGTCGTGTGGCATCTCCTCGTGGTGGCGGAGATTTGGTCGCCCGTGTTGCTGCCGGGACCTGTCTCGGTCGGCGAATACTTGTGGGGAGCTTTGCAGGACGGCACTTTGGCCGAGTCTGCGTGGGTGACGCTGAAACGGCTGCTCATCGGCTATATCATCGGTTGTGCTCTCGGACTGCCTTTGGGCATGTTGACGGCGCGCAGCAAGACTTTGAATGACACACTCGGCGTCCTGGCTCTGGGATTGCAAACGTTGCCGAGTGTCTGTTGGGTGCCGCTGGCGCTTCTCTGGTTTGGCCAGAGTGAAAGCGCCATGCTCTTTGTCGTGATCATGGGCACCCTGTGGTCGGTCCTGATCGCGGTCGACAACGGCGTGCGCAATCTGCCGCCGATTTATGGCCGCGCCGCGCGCACCATGGGCAGCACGGGTTTCCATACCTTGCGCGCGGTGATCCTGCCTGCCTCCATGCCTTATGTGATCAGCGGCATGAAGCAGGGTTGGGCTTTTGCCTGGCGGTCGCTGATGGCCGCGGAAATCTATGTGACCCTGCTCACCGGTTATGGTCTTGGCCATCTGTTGCACTTCGGCCGCGAGTTGAACGCCATGGACCAGGTGATTGGCATCATGCTCATCATCGTGGTCATTGGCTTGCTGGCGGACAAGGTGCTCTTTTCACCCTGGGAACGCTTCCTGCACCGCCGTTGGGGCTTGAATGGTTAGACCGGTTTTCGGTTGCTCGTTTTCAAGCACGATCTCCGCCCGCGAAAAATCTCCGACCGAAAGCCGCGCACGCACACGCGCTCCAGGCTCCAGCGTTGTGGCGGGTCCTCCTTCTTCCACAAAGGCGATCACGATCTTGCCATTCGGCAGTGCCGCATGCCAGGTGCGGTGGCTGTGAACGGAACGGATGACGATTTCAGTTTCGACGAACTCAGGGATCTCTGGCATCATGGCTCGGACAGGGGCGCGGCCTTGCGGACCGTGGTTTTGCCGGCGGGGCCACGCGCGGGCCATTGCATCTTGGCGGCATCGAAGTGCATGCTGGCGCCGAGCATGTCCACCGCTCTTTGCAGCACCGTGTCCTTGGGCGGATCGGCCATGTCCGGCACGGCGTCAGACCGGCTTTGGTTGATGTAGCGGTCGAGTTCCGGATTCTTGCGGGCGACCAGCGCGGCTTCGTTGTAGCGTGACCGCGCGTGATCAAAAATGGTGTCCTTGATCGCCTTGATGCCCGCGGGTATGTTAAAGATCTGGCGCTTGGCGGCGGCTGGCAGCACCACGGGAAAGTCCGGCGCCAGGCCCTTCCCAAACAGCGAAGTTCCGTCCGGCAGCAGCACCTCGGCACGGGCGAAGCGCAGCAGCCAGTGATCATCCAACGGCACCGTCTCGTAGCGCACGGAGGCGCCTCGCGTCTGATCGCCCACGATCACCGCCTGACGATTTTGGCGCAGCACCGCGGCGATGGTTTCACCCAAGTTGTTAGTCTCCTCATCCACCAGCACGATCAGGTTGCTCGTCCAGATGGGTTCGCGGTTGGAAATGAACAGCTCCGCCTCCTCCTTGGCCACCTGCTTGAGCCGGAACAGCACCTGGCCGCGCGGGACGTACAAGTCCAGCAGGGCTGCCGCGACGCGGAATTCACCGGCTGGTGCGGGACTGCGCAGATCCAAGATCAGATGCGGAACCTTCGCCTGGCGAAATTCGTTCAGCTTCGACTCCATCAAAGGGACCTCGCTTTCCGCAAAGGCCAGCGGGCGAAGGTAGGCGATTTGCGGCGTGAGCATCTCCGCCAGCAGGCCGTGCGGCATCGCTGGACGTACCGTGTCAGCTTTCATCAGCAACTCCGCCCCCAAGTGCAGCCGTTGCAAAAGCCCTTGCAGGGCCGCGCGGTTCAACTCCTCAAAGGTCAGTTCACCGTTGCGAATGTAATCCGTGCGCAGGATCTGAAAGGCGGATTGGATGGCGGCCTGGGAAATGCCTTCCAGCTTTTTGGGAGGTGGTTCGGCGGCTGGCGCGGGCACGGTCAAAGCGATCGCCAGGAGAAAAAGACAAAGCCGGTTCATGGAGCTTGCTGCAAATGATTCAAGGCCTGCACCACGCCCGTCCCACCCGTCCAGGTGAAATGCTGCGCGATGGCCCGGCCAATGTAACGCTTCGCCTGGGAAATGGCATCCGATAATCTCAGGCCCATGGCGAGACCGGTGGCAATGGCCGCCGAGTAGGTGCAGCCGGTGCCGTGAGTCTGGACGCCGGGTGTGCGCTCGCCCTCAAACCAGGTGAGCGCGCCGTCCGCGCCCAACACGTCAGCCGCGCTGTCTCCGGTCAGGTGCCCGCCTTTGACCAGCACCGCCGTGCCAAACCGCGCCGCCAAATCCGTGGCACAGGCCGCCATCTCCTCCCGCGTCCGAACCTCGCGCCCCCACAGCACCCCGGCTTCATCCATGTTGGGAGTAATGAGGGTGGCCAGCGGCAGCAACTGCGTGGTGATCACCGTGATCGCATCGTCCGCCAGGAGTTTGCCGCCGCCCGTGGCCACCATGACGGGGTCCACCACCAGCGGCACCGCCGATCCCGCGCAGGCCTGCCAGGCCTTCACCACCGCCGCCACTTGGGCGCTGCCGCCGAGCATGCCGGTTTTCGCCCCACGGATCGGAAAGGCGCGAAAAAGCACGCGGATTTCGTCCGCGATGAACTCCGGATCGAGCAGCCGCAATTGCGACACCCGGCCGGGAGTTTCGGATACCACACTCGTCAGGGCCGTCAGCGCATAACCCCCGAGCGCCGAGATGGCCTTCAAATCGGCCTGAATGCCCGCCCCGGCGGAACAATCCGAGCCGGCAATGGTGAGAACAGGGGGCAGTTGCATGGAAAAGCGTGTGGCGAGGGTTTGTTACACCCTGGGGGCGAGCCTATGGCCGATCATTCTGCGGCGTCCAGTAGTTCCTGGCGTTTTGGGAGTCATAGGCCTGCACGAAGGAGGGCGTGCTCAGGGCGGGCGTAACGCCCTGGCGGGTTGGCGGTATCGCTGCGCTGAGACGTGGGGCGATGGGTTGCGAATGCATCGGGCGGATGCGGTTTGCGTGATCTCTGGCTGGTCATGTAGCCGGCGAGTTTCCAGGCGCGCATGGTGGCCTGCCAGTCCTTGATGGCATGCCCGTCGTTGCGCCAGCCGCTGCCTTCGCACTTGGCCCAAAACCATTCGCCATCGCTGGCCGGCAGGCCGAGCTCGACGGCATAGGCGATCACTTCGTCGCGAGTGCCACGGGTTTTGGCTTTGGTGTCGAGCTTGGCTTCGATCTCTGGAGGTGGTTTGCCGTTGTCGATGCCTCGCAGATTCCTCGGCGAGCGATCGCCTTCCGCCGCCTTGCGCGTGTGTACATGTGCGGATAGGGGCGTAGGGGTGGGAGGTCTGGAGGGAGGGGAAGAGGGGGAAGGGATGGGGTCTAATGCAGACGATTCAGACGCCTTTAAGACGCTTTCAGACGATTGGGACGATTCAGACGCTTCACTGTTATTGTTAGGCTGTTTTGCGGCTGATTTGATGAGCTTGAGCCGTTCGTAATAACGGCGGTTGCGTGCGGCTCGCTTGGTATCGCTGGGGTTGGTTGCCGCCACACTCACGCCCTTCGCGGTGATGCGGAAGGACCGGCCGGAGGCGATGATGGCGCTGAGGATCTCGGTGGAGAGGGTCATGGGCGGTGGGAGGGTGTTTTGGAGTGAAGCCTTCAGGCGATCATTAAATGGCGGGCGATGTTGCAGACGCTGAATGATCGGCTGAAGGGACAAGTGTCAGCATTAGTTGGTCACTCAGGTGCCAGCATTAGTTGGTCAGGGACAGAGAGGACACAAGGGACCGATGCGCGATCCATTGGGCGCAATGAAGGAGGAGCGGAGCGACTCCGCAATGCAGCTCAATGGATCGCGGCGCCCCTGTTCCCTGCCTCTTTCAGGTGTATAGGACGACATGAAAAGCTCTCCGCTTTGCAACGCCGGCAAATGGTCAAACTCGTGCGCGAGGGTTCTTCTGCCCGCGGTGTTGCCCGCCGGTTCTGCGTAGGTCTCTCGCATCTTCAGTATTGGCTCAAACGGGCAGGGATCAGGCGCTTGGATCAAGTCGACTGGACCAATCATTCACCGGGTTGCGCGCAGGGTGCCAATCGCACCAGCAAGGCGCTGGAGCAGGCCATCCTCAAGGCGCGTGCAGAGCTTCGTGTTTCGGATCTGGGCGAGTGGGGTGCGCAAGCCATCCATGGGCATCTGCGCGCAACTCTGGGCAGCCTGAAAGTCACGGTGCCCAGCGTGCGCACCATTGGCCGTGTGCTGCTGCGGCATGGCGTGCTGGATGGCAAACAACGCACCCGCCGACCTCCTCCCCCACCCGGCTGGTATCTGCCTCTGCTGGCGGCTCACAAGGCGGAGCTTGATAGCTTCGATATCGTCGAAGGTCTCGCCTTGGAGGGTGGTATCGAGGTCGAAGTCTTCAATGGCATGTCCCTGCATGGTGGCTTGGTCGCCTCCTGGCCTCAGGGCCGTTTCACTTCGCAAAAGGTTATGGACAGCCTCATTGAGCACTGGCAAAAAAATGGATTGCCACACTACGTCCAATTCGATAACGCACCTCTGTTCCAAGGTGCCATCACGTATGCCGACACGCTGGGCTACGTCGTGCGCCTATGCCTGCAACTTGGTGTGCCTCCGGTGTTTGCGCCACCGCGAGAGACTGGCTTCCAGGCGGCTATCGAAAGCTACAACGCACGCTGGCAGGCCAAAGTCTGGCAGCGCTTCACCCACCCCAACATGACGGCTTTATGCCAGCGTAGCGACGCCTATGTGAGAGCTTGCCAACTCAAGGCCGCCCAACGCATCGCCAAAGCTCGTGGTCTGCGGCGAGCCTTTCCGGCACGCTTCAAAGTGGATCTCAAAACACCCCTTCAAGGCACCGTCATCCTGCTGCGCCGCAGCGATGAAAAGGGCCGGGTCACCGTCTTGGGCAGACTCTACAAGATCCGTGGCAATTGGCAGCACAGGCTGGTACGAGTGGAGATCAACTTCACGGCCAAAGAACTGCACTTCTATGCCCTGCGGCGGGCCGCATCCACCTCACAACCGCTGCTCAAATCACAGACCTATTTGCCCGCGCCCAAACAATCCCCGGCACTGCGCTCCCTGCCAGACTCTGCCACCGGTGGCCGACGCCTCGATGGCAAACGCTCCAATCCCTAAATTTCAGAAAACACTGACCAACTAATGCTGACACTTTGTCACATTTTGTCATCCAAAGTGACCAACTAATGCTGTCACCCGCCC
>JAXMIV010000211.1:0-2577 GCA_034377045.1 Prosthecobacter sp.
CCCTGAAGCCTGCGGGTGATATCGGTCGTAGCCTCCTTCGTGCCCCAAAAGGCTTTGACGATGACGAGCGCCGGTTGTTCCACGGTGGTACGCTCCTCGCGTACTTTGGCGGCTCCGGGGACGTCACCGCGCTGCACGAGAGCCCGCTCCAGTCGCTCAAGCCCCTCCAGATACCATTGCTGGACGGGTTTAAGCGCATCCGCTTGTTTGTCGAGGTAAGCTGAACGAAGCTGGGTCAACGATTCGGGTTCCGGCGGCTCAGCGGCCATGGCGAAAGCCCACAGGATGGCAACTGCGGAGGCAGTTCGGATGAATAAAGTCATGATTTGCGTGAGAATGCGGGTTGAAACGGCTAACTGCCCGACCAGGAGCAGGCCGCCGAGGCCTGGGTTACAGCGTAGAAGATTGTGCGAAAGGCACAAGCAAAGTAGTGCCGAGCTTTAGCTCGCACCAGCGCCGCCCTCCAACGCCAAGACCCTGCCCTACGTGAGTACATTCGCACCTTGCCCTCCGCCCTTTCACTGCGCAGCCACTCCGCATTTTGCCTTGACTTTTCCCGTCATCACTGTATTTTGGAACAGTACATTTTTCCACCCCCGGCTGACCGCAGTCCCTGCTCAAAACAGCAGATAAGACCTTGCGCCAGTCCGCGCCGCACTTCGCCCCTAACCGGATAACGGACTCACCGGCACCACCTCTTCCGCTACTTGCCCTCCGAATTTCGGCGCAGCACGCCTTTCCTGCCTTCCTAATGAAACCCTTCCGCCATGGGGATCGATGGGGATTTCGATCCCCATCACAATCCATTCACCCTCAACACCTTGCGCCCCAAAAACCTGAATGGGGAATTCAAAAAATATCCCCATAACCCCCTCAAGCCCCCGCCTTTGAACCTTGAACCCTTGAACCCTTGAACCTTGATTCTTGACCTCGTGCCCACCCCTCCACCTCCCATGTGGACCATGTGGACGCCACAGCGTGGTTTCCGGCTCCCTCCATCCCATATCCGTGGTCATTCCGAGATCTTCATTCCTTTGCCCCCATTCCTCTGCCAAATCCCCGACCAGATTTCCCCATCCGCAGCATCCGCAGTTGTCCCTCCCCGTTTCCCCTCTCCGCTCCCCAAACCATTGCCAACAACCGCCAACAATCGCCATCCATCGCAAACGTCCCCACATACCCTACCCCCGGCGTTGACAAACCCGCCTTACGCTCCTTTTTTGTCGGCCCTTTTCCGGGGCCCGCCTCCAACCACTCAGACCGCACCTTTCATCTATGGACTTCCTTGCCAAAAACGTCGCCGAACTGTCGCCTTCCATGACCCTGTCGATTACCAGCCAGGCCAAGGCGCTGAAGAAGCAGGGAGTCGACGTCCTCAATTTTGGCGCTGGTGAGCCCGACTTCAATACCCCCGCCCACATCACCCAGGCCTGCATCGACGCCCTCAACGCCGGCCAGACCCGCTACACCGAAGCCGCCGGCCTCCTCGACCTGCGCGAAGCCATCGCCGCGAAGTTCCTGATCGACAACGGCCTGCAGTACGAAGCCTCCAACATCAGCGTCAACTGCGGCGCCAAGCATTCCTGCTACAACGCCATCGCCGCCACCGTCAACCCGGGCGACGAAGTCATCATCCCGGCCCCTTACTGGACCAGCTACCCTGAGATGGTGAAGTTGGTCGGCGGCATCCCCGTGATCGTTGAAACCAAACTCGAAAACGGCTGGAAGATGACCGCGGAAGAGTTCGAGGACGCCATGTCCCCGATGACCAAGATGATCATCATCAACTCCCCCGGCAACCCGACCGGCTCCGTTTATTCCCGCGAAGAATTGCAGGCCCTCGGCGAGATCGCCGCCGCCGAAGACATCATCATCTTGTCTGACGAAATCTACGAAAAGCTGGTCTACGGCGACAACAAGCACGTCAGCATCGCCTCCATCAGCAAGGACATCTTCGATCACACGATCACCATCAACGGCTTCTCCAAGGCCTACGCGATGACCGGCTGGCGCCTCGGTTACACCGCCGCGCCAAAGAAGATCGCCGAAGCCATCGACACCATCCAGAGCCACACCACCTCCAACCCCACCACCTTCGCTCAGTTCGGCGCCATCGCCGCGCTGTCAGGCGATCAGCAGATCGTCGGCGACATGCGCGATGAGTTCGACGTCCGCCGCCAATACATGCTGAGCCGCTTGCAGGCGATCAAGAAACTGCAGGTGATCGAACCCCAGGGCGCCTTCTACTTCCTGGTGGGCATCGAACCTTTCGGCATCAAGTCCGTGAACTTCTGCGAGAAGCTCCTCAGCAAAGCCAAGGTCGCCGCCGTTCCCGGCATTGCCTTCGGCGCTGAGAACACCATCCGCTTCAGCTACGCCACCGGCCTCGACGTCATCAACGCCGGCATGGACCGCTTCGAAGAGTTCTGCTCCCAGCATTAGTACCTTGGCTCTCCAGAGCCGAGCGCAGTCCAATCGATGACCTCTCCGCCGATCGTTGGCGAGAGGTTTCGATCGCGTCTGAGTTGATCACTCACCAAACGCCTCGGCTCGAGAGAGCCAAGGTACAGTGCTAAT
>JAXMIV010000212.1:0-11943 GCA_034377045.1 Prosthecobacter sp.
ACACCAACGCTCCACGACCATGATCCCTCCGCCAGTGCGCACCGTTCTATTTGTCCTCGGCGGCATCCTTGCCGTTGGGTCTGGCTCAATGCGAGCAGCCAGCCCGATGTTGCCAAGGCCAGTGGGGCCGAAGATCCTGCCGATCACGGGAGGCATCCCCGGCTACCGGCTGCTGCGGACGCAGACTTTTCAGCGCATCGTGACCGTGCCCAAGGGCGTCACGCAGGTGGTCATGGAGCAGCGGCAGGGCACGGGCTGGAAGCCGGTCAAGGTCGAGCACCTGAATTTTGGCACCAAGGAAAAGTCCAAGGTGATTCCCGTGGTTCCGCCGCGTGGAGTGGCGCTCTCGCAGATCCGGATGGTGGCCTACAACGGCAAGAAATTCCCCGCCGGCTTCACCCACGGGGAGCACGACTTTAGCCGGGATGACGACTCCCAGTCTGGGATGACCTTGTTCGGCCCCACCTATGCCACGACGAATCCTGTCTCCGGCATCACTCTGAATGGGGCGGCGAATTTGGTAGTCGGCACCTCCCTGGCCACGGCAGACGCCAGGGTCGTAGGCGCCACGACAACGCCTGAGGCTGTCGAGTCGGACATTTGGAAAGTCAGCGGCAACCAGCTCTTCTTCTTCAATCAATTCCGCGGCTTGCAGGTCTTTGACATGACCCACCCCGAGACCCCGGTGCGCACCGGCACCCTGCGCATGGCTGCCAAAGGCGAACAGATGTACGTCCTCGATGAAGAGGGCAGCACCCTGGCGCTTTTGGGCAAATCCAGCGCCAAGGAAAGTTCCGGCGCCGCTGCGCTGTTTCTGGTGAAAGTCACCAACGGCGTTCCCGTGCTGATCAAGGAGCTGTTGCTCTCCGATGACTTTCTCGACAGCCGCTTGATCGGCAGCAAACTCTACCTGCTCACGCAGACGCGTTACAACTACCAGGCATATTATTACAGCTGGTCCCCCGAGTCGTCGCTGAAGACCATTGACCTCTCCGATCCCGCAGCCCCGGTTACCTTGACCGAGTTGAAGTTGGACGCGGGCTACAGCGGCCATTTTCAAGTCTCAGGCCGCTATCTGCTGGTGGGTGGCAGCGACTACTATTCCGGCGCCGGACAGATGAGTCTCGTCGATACGGAGACCGCCGACGGCGCACCCGTGCTGGTGAAGAGCTTCCCGGTGAAAGGCCAGATTCAGGACAAGTTCAAGATGAGCATTGTCAACGGCGCCGCAGTCGCGGTGACGTTGTCCTGGAGTTCCTGGCAGCGCCAGACGTGGGTGGAAACCTTTCCCATCGAAGGCAGCGATACCGCGCCGCTGGCGCAGATCGAACTGGAAGGCGCCCGCAACGAAAACCTGCACGCCACACGCTTTGACGGAAATCGGCTGTATGCCGTGACTTTCCGCAACACCGATCCCTTGTTCGTGGTCGATCTCACCGACCCAACTCAACCGAGTGTGCAGGGCATGCTGGTCATTCCCGGTTGGTCCACCTACCTGGAACCTCAGGGCGATCGTCTGCTGGCGGTCGGTGTGGAAGCCGGCCACGTCACGGTCTCCCTGTTTGATGTAGCGGATGCGACCGCGCCGAGCCTGTTGTCACGCTTGGCGTTAGGCGAGCCGGGCATGGCGAGTTGGAGCGAGGCCAACTACGATGAGAAAGCGGTGGAGTATTTTCCCGAGGACGGGCTCATGCTGGTGCCCTTTCAGATGTGGGCCGAAGGCGGGTACCAGAATGCCATGCAGACCATTGAAGTGGGACGGGACGCACTCACCGCCGGCGTCACGATTCCGCATAAGGGCACTGCGCGGCGCGGCGCCGTGATAGGGGAGCATATCGTCAGCATCTCCGGAAAGGAAATGCTGGTGCTGAATCGCACGGCCACCACCAGCGAACCCGAAGCGGAACTGTCGCTGGCCTGGCGGGTGGACCGCGTGGTGCCCTTTGGTGATTACCTCCTGCAATTGGCAGACGGCGCGGGCGCTGCGTGGGATCGTGCGGACACGAAGGCGATGATCAGAGTCGCACCCAGCAACGATCCGGATGCGCTGGTGGAGGAGATCGAACTGGGCGCGGGCCGCATTGTCGGAACGGCGCAGAAAGGCAGCCGCCTGTTCGTGGCGCAATGGGTGCAGGCAGAAAAGAAGGACAAGACCATCCTGCGCACCTGGGTTCTCGATCTGAGCGCACCGCCCAAGGTCAGGCAGATCACCTCCGTGGAGCAGGAGGTGGCAGCGGTCCCGGCGGACGGTTACTTCTTCAATTGGGACGAAGTTCAGGGGCTGTGGGTGGATGCCGGCACGCTGGTCTGGTACGTCTCCCACCAGCCTAACCGAATCTACCTTTACAATTGGATCAGCGGCCCCATCCAGGTTCAGCCCATCCGGATCATGCCCATGCCCATTATGCAGATAGGTACTGGCGCCATCATCAGCATCGGCATGCTGACGCCTGCGGCCTTGGACGGTGGCACCCTCATTCCAACCAACAATGCTGACTCGAGTACGCCCGTGGCGCCGGCCAAGATCGGCGCGCTCGATGTCGCTTCGAATCTTAATGGCGCGCTGACCAGAAAGGGGCTTGGCGCTAACACCGCCATTCTGCTGTGCCCCATTTTGCGGGCCGGTGGTACTCCCGCCGCCGGTGCGGTGCTCCGCATCGGGTCGGACAAGGAATTGCGCGGCGCCAGCCGGGCCTTTGCCGAGGGCGGCTTCATCTTCAGCAGTTACGATGAGGTGATCCCGCCGACGCAGAAAGAAAACGAGTCGCGGCTCTGGTATGGCTGGGGCCCGCCGGCGAAGCTGCGCTCTTGGCTCCAAGTGGTCGACTTCAACGCCACGACCCCGGTGGTTCGTGATGCGGTGTCCATTCCCGGCTCGCTCCTCAGTGTCAGCCAGGCGGATGCCGCGGGCGCGGTCATCCTCACCAATGCGGAGCGAAATGCCGGCAACTCCCGGGTCATTCAGGCCTCCGCTTACGACGGCGTGACCGCCTACCAACTCGACTCCCGCAACCTGGAGTTGCCGACGTGGAACGCGAGCACCTCCGACGGAACGCATCTGTTCTTTGCCCGCGGCGGCGAAACTCCTGGAGTGATTGCACTGGGCTATGATAACGGCACGGGCCACCTGGCGGAACTGAGCACTTGGAGCACGACAGCCCAGGCTACGACGCTGAGCGTGGTGAAAAACTACCTGCTGGCCAGCAGTTACGGCCTACTGGAAGCGGCCACTCTCAGCCCGGAAGGTGCTCTGGCGCCCGCGGCGATCTTCGATACTCCAGGGGATCTCATGCTGCGTGTGGACCGCACCGTCATCGATGCGGCCGGCCTGTGGATTCCAGCGAGTGACTACGGCGTGGAGTTCCTGCCCTGGCAGCAGCTTCTGCCGTGAGTTCGTGCCTCGGGGGCACGGTTTTTGCTGTTATCTCGCGCCATTCCCTGTTAGGAAAGACGCGAGAGTGACAAAAGTGAAAATCGGTTGCCGCCCGTGTTATGGCTAGCCACGATGCTTTTCTGCCCCTGTTCCTCGCCGCAAGGCAGGATCTGGGCGCCTTCATCGGCACGATATTTCGTGATCCGTTGATTCGGGATGATGTCTTCCAGCAGGTGGCGGTGATTCTTGAGAAGAAGATCAAGCACTATGACCCTGCCCGATCTTTTGGCGCGTGGGCGCGCTGGCTGGCCGCGCGTAAAATCATGGAGGACCCCCGGCACCTCGCCCACCTGCCGGCCACCTGCACCCCGGAAACCTTGGAGGCATTGTCCGTGGGATTTGCCAAAGACGAAGCGGAGGCGATGTGGCAGGACCGCGAAAAGGCGCTGGATCACGGCCTGCATCTTTTGCTCCCCGAGGCGGACCTGAGCGAAACCGCGCTCAAGGAGGCGGCTGGCCGTGTGCGCGGCCAACTCCGCGATGGGATGCAATTCCGCCTGGGTCTGCCGGCACCGCCATGCGCCGCGGGCGACGGCTTCACCAGCCTCGTATCGGCATGGCTGGATGGCAGTGCCACGGCTGAGGCTGCCGACCAGCTTTGGCAGGCCGTGAGAGACCGACCGGAATGTGCGCACGAATTTGCCGCCACCGCCCGGTTCGAGGCGTTGTTGGCGGTGGCGCTGCAGCGCAGAGATGGCAGCGACGCAAAGACGAGTCCCCAGGAGGAAAAGCGCCGGACTAGCCGGCTGGCATTGCCGTTGGCGGCTGCGCTGGCCTTGGTTGGCATCGCGGCATGGCTGCTTTGGCCGGTGCCAGCCGTGTCACGAATGGCGCAGACATCCCCCGCAAATTCGCGAGACATCGCCAGCACCAGCCGCGCGCAAACCTTGCCGGCGGAACCGCAGGTGCAGATCAATCCGCCGCCGATCAAAGCCCCGCTGCCTCCGGAACGGGAGTTGCCGGAGCGGTTGGAGCGCTTTTTCCTGCCGAGCCTGGCGCTCGATAACGTGCCGCTAAACGGGGCGTTGGGCATTTTGCAGGGGTATCTTCAGGAATTGAATTTTCTGAACGCGAAGGTCCTGGAAAAAGTTCACATCACCGTGCCTACCGCAGCCGCCGGGCGTCGCATCACCTTTCATTCCGGGCCGATCGCCTTTCTGAAGGCCGTGCGCGCCGTCGCGGCCCTTGGCGGCTGTGACGTGACGATCGAAGGGCCGGCGCTGGTGCTGACTCTGCGCCGCGAGACTTTTCCCCAGCCTCAGGAGAGGCGGAACCTGCGCGCCCTGCTCGCCGGCCGTTTCAACAAAGACGGCAGCGCTGCCGCCGATAATCCCGCGCATCTCGCGGCCTTGCTGGCCGACGCCGCGGCTCTGGGCATCCCCATCGATCCCTCGCGCCCGCTGGAGGCGCAATCTTGGCCCCTGCTGACGCGCGGCCAGTGGGAGGCGCTGCAGGAACTCACCCATTCGCGGGAGCAGCTCAATCTGTTTCCGGCGCCCAGCTACGATCTCTACATCACAGAGGGAAGTGTGAACCCCACCAATGGCGTGATCGGCGAACAGGAAGTGGCCCAGATCGAGGCAAATCTGGAGCCGATCGCCAGCGTGCCTGCCGTCATCGCCGAGCCGCCACCTGAGCCCGTCCCTGAGGAGGGGGCTGCGACATTGGCAGCCGTCCCGCAGGCAGCGCCAGACTCGCCGCCGCCTGCCAACGTCTCACAGGTTCCGGCGGGCCAGCCGGTCATCTTTGTGCAGCCATGGGGGGAGGGAAGGAAGGTGACGGTCAGTTGGTCTTCGATCGCGGCCCGGTACTCGCTTGAGACTGTCGAGTTGGGACAAAGCCGCCGGTCCGAGGCGGTTCTGACGAGCAGCCAAATGACGGGCCTGGAAGCCTCTTTTAGGCAAAGCGAGGTGGGGAGCTCCATAAACGGGGCGGGGGCGGAGGTGCGCGCGCTGTTAATCGAATCTGGCGACAGCGGCGCCACGAATCCGGCGCCTTGAACTCGGCCCAGCGGCATGCATTTGCCGCTGGCAGCCGCGTCTCCTTGGGGTTATGCTTCCTACGGGTCGGCCGGAGTGGTCGCTCATCGGTTCCACGCGAGTGGGATGCGGATGAGAGGAAAGTCCGGACACCACAAGGCAGCATGCCGCGCGCAAGCGTTGGAGGTCTCGGCGCAAGCTGGGGCAATGGAAAGTGTCACAGAAAATAGACCGCCCTCTGGAGCTTCGGCAAAGGGGGGTAAGGGTGAAAAGGCGGGGTAAGAGCCCACCGCTCCGACCGTAAGGAAGGAGGCACGATAAACCCCATGCGGTGCAAGACAGAACAGGAGCAATGGCCCGCCTGGCCGCAAGTCCTCGCAAGGGGGCGGATACCTCCGGGTAATAGTCGCATCCCGCGCAAGCGGGGGGTGGCGCCGCAAGGCGCCGCCAGATAAATGACCACACCCGAAGCCGCAAGGCCGAGGGAACAAAATCCGGCTTATGAAGGCCGACCCACCTTTTTTCTTTTCAACGACGCCGAGGCTGTACCGGCCTTGGCGCCTTGCTGCCCTTCGTTAGGTATACGGTCGGTATTCGCACCGTTTTTTGATAGTAAAGACGACTCGGGCTGCCAAAGGTGAAGCGGTAGAACAACAGGGTGACCAGAAGCAAAACGGGGACTGCTGATACCGCATTCGTTCCAAAGGGGATGGTGATCATCGCGCGCGCGGTGATGAGGAACAGGCCAACAACGCCCGTCCAATAGCCGAAACGCCGCCGCCCAGCGAACCAAAGCAAGAGAAGCAAAACCAGAAAAACCAATCCGCCTATAAACAGATTTTGCCGCATCCGTACCGCCCCGGCTTCCGATAAATGGGGAAGAATCAAAAAGTATGTCCAACTGGACATTAGAGGCATGACCGCAAAAAAAGCCAAAGCACACTTCACCGAAGCTGGCCTCTTCATCGGCGGCAGCTTATCCAGAGCGGGCGGCGACACGTCGCTGGCCGGCGGGGCGTAGGGGTTGATGTTGGGATCGGTATTCACGGCTTGGCAACGCGATAGTAGAGACGGCTGGGCCGGCCGAAGGTGAAGCGGTAGAAGAGAAAGGCCAGAAAGACTGATGTCGAAATTCCGATGGTCCCGCCAATCATAGCGGGGGTTATTTCATTTAGGGGCCACGGGTAGTACCACAGAGCGCGAGACAATAAGAACACCCACCATCCCAAAACAATAGCCCCGGCCCAATAGGCAATGGGTCTGCCGCCTGCAATCACCGCTACAAATGTCAATAGCCGAGATGCGGATTGGCCGACAGCGATGGGATCAGTGCGATGAAGGTCCATAAAGGCCGCCCACCCATTTGCAACGATGAAGCCTCCGATGCCAAGGCATCCTCCGACAAGCAACACGATAAAAACGCCCATGGCCCACTTCACCGAAGCAGGCCGCTTCATCGGCGCTTCCTTATCGACAAGCGGATTCGCGACCTCGCTCACTGGCGGCGCATACGGATTCACTTCGCTGTCGGGAGGCGGGGGCATCGGGACAGCGTTTGTTGGGGCATGGGGCGGGCTTGAAAAGCCCTTCTCCTGTTAGGCTTTCAGGCCTTCCTGGCGGAGGAAGTTTTCGACCCAGGTGATGTCGTAGTGGCCGTTTTGGAAGTCGGAGGTGGTGAGCACTTTCGACTGAAGGGGAATGGTGGTCTTGATGCCTTCGACGGTGAACTCGCTCAAGGCGCGGCGCATGCGGCGGATGGCGATGTCGCGGGTGGCGCCGGTGACGATGAGTTTGGCGATCATCGAATCGTAATAGGGCGGTACTTCGTAACCGGAATAGACGTGGGTATCGACACGGACGCCGCGGCCGCCGGAGGTGTACCAAAGATTGATCTTGCCGGGGCTGGGGGCGAAATTGCGCGCGGGATCTTCGGCGTTGATGCGGCACTCGATGGCGTGACCACGCGGCAGGGCGTTGCGCACGTGATCGGAAAGCGGCAGGCCGGCGGCGATGCGGATCTGCTCCTTGATGAGGTCGCAGCCATAGACTTCTTCGGTGATGGGATGCTCCACCTGAATGCGGGTGTTCATCTCCATGAAGTAGAAGTTCTCGCACTTGTTATCGACGAGGTACTCGATGGTGCCGCAGTTTTCGTAACCGATCTCTTTGCAGATCTTGATGGTGGCCTCGCCCATGCGGTCGCGCATTTTCTGGCTGAGTTTGGGGGAGGGGCATTCCTCGATGATCTTCTGGTTGCGGCGTTGCATGGAGCAATCGCGTTCGCCCAGATGCACGACTTCGCCCAAGCTGTCGGCGACGACTTGGAATTCGATATGGTGCGGTTTTTCGACCAGCTTTTCCATGTACATGGAGCCGTCGCCAAAACACTTGAGGGCTTCCATGGAGGCGGCCTGGAAGCTGGAGATGAGGGTGGCCTCATTGAGCACGGGGCGCATGCCGCGGCCACCACCGCCGGCGGAGGCCTTGATGATGACGGGATAACCGAGTTTGCGCGCCCATTTGAGCGCCTGCTCTTCGTTTTCGATGATGCCGTCCGATCCGGGAGTGACGGGGATGCCGCAGGCACGCGCAGTTGCGCGGGCGACGTTCTTGTCCCCCATCATGCCGATGACGCGGGAGGAGGGGCCGATGAATTTGATTTTGCACTGCTCGCAGACGTCCGCGAACTCCTCCTTTTCCGAAAGGAAGCCGTAACCGGGATGGATGGCATCGACATTGGCGATCTCCGCGGCGCTGATGATGCGGCTGACCTTCAGGTAGCTTTCCGTGCTGGGGCCGGGCCCGATGCAGATGGCCTCATCGGCGAGCTGGACGTGCATCGAATCAACATCCGCCTCCGAATAGACAGCGACGGTGCGGACATCGAGTTCTTTGCAGGCGCGAATGATGCGAACGGCGATCTCACCACGGTTGGCGACGAGTACTTTGCTAAACATGGAGCGTGGAGCTTAGGGCGTAAAAGACGGTGGAAGGAGCCGGAGGAGCGAAGGGCGGAGAGGGGTGGATCGGTGGCCCTGCTCTCAGCTCTTTGCTCTAGGCTTTGAGCTCAAAGAGGGGCTGGCCGTACTGAACGGGTTTGCCGTCCTCCACCAGCACGCGGGCGATGACGCCGCGCATGTCCGCCTTGATCTCGTTCATGACCTTCATGGCCTCGATGATGCAAACGTTGGTGTTTTCATCGACGGTATCGCCGACGTTGACAAAGATGGCCTCCCCTGGGGCGGCGGAGCGGTAGAAGGTACCGACCATGGGGGAATTGATGGTGGGCCCGGCGGACTCCGCCTTGGGTGCGGGCGAGCCTGGAATGGCGGCGGCGGGGGCGGCCGCCACGGGTGCCGCCATAGCCAGGGGGGCGGCGGCAGGCATCGGCAGGGAACGCAGGAATTCTTTCGCTGCCTGGAGGTCGGATCCGCGCCGGAGCTCGACTTTGGATCCCTGATTTTCAAAGTGAAAGTAGGTGAGATCGTTCTCGGCCATCAGGGCCACGATCTGCTTGATCTGCTTTAGGTCCAAAGCGGTGGCCTCCTTGTCGGTAAATTTATTTTCGTCCATTCTCGGGATGTGAGTGGGGTGATGCAGGGGCGAAACTAGCGCCTGTACGGGGGGTGGCAAGAATAAAGGAGGGGCTCAGACCCCCAAAGAGCCCGGAGGCTCAGGAGATTAGCGCCGGTTTCGGACCCACAGAGGTCAGCACAATCGGGCGGAAAAAGACCTTCTTGATTGAGCGATCTATATAATCTGGTAAGATTAATAGTCTATTAACCCGAAAAATGCTGCCCTGCTCATGGCCCAAGCTCGTCCCACACGCTCCCGCAATCAGGACAAAGAAAGCCCGTGGAACGATGCCTTCGGCATCAGCATGCTGGTTTTGGCGGCGATGTACCTGCTGGCGCTGATTTCTTACGACCCGCGTGATATGCCCGTGGGCTGGCCGCTCAGCCCGGCGGATCAACCCAGCAGCGTTACGCACAATTTCATCGGCAGCATGGGTGCCGTGCTGGCGTGCTATTCGTTGTTTTTGGCAGGCTTGTCGGCGTACCTGGTTCCGATCAGCCTAACGTGGTTTGGGGTCTGCAAGCTGGCGTCTAACCTAAAGGTTAGCGGGCGCTCCTGGCTGGGTGTGGCGCTGCTGGTGATCAGCGCGGCGGCGTTCCTGGAGGTGCAGGACATTTTGAACCAGCGTGATGACATCACGCCCTTGGGTGCCGGCGGCGGACTGGGATATTTGATCGGGAACGGGCTCCTATTGAACCTGCTCGGTCGGCTGGGCTCGACCGTCGTGCTCAGCGGGGTGTATGCGGTGGGCTTTTTTCTGGTGAGCGGATTGCACCCGCTGGAGGTGGTGAAAGACATTCGCCGCGAGATCAGCCTGACTCTGGAACGGATGCGCGTGCGGCGTGAAGTGGCCGCAAAAATGGCGTTGGAACCAGCCCCCGCCGACGTCGTTGCTCCGGCGCGGCGCAAAAGGGCGGCTTCTCGAGATGAGATCCGCGCGGAGACCTTGCCCGCAGGGCCCATGACGAATCTGGAACTGCCGCTCTCCTTTGCGCCACCAGCTCCCAAGATCATCGACTCCTCCGCGCCGCGGCATCACGGGTCTTCCGACAAACCGCTGCTTTCCGATGTGTGGGACAAAAAGCGCGCGCAAAAGATTGAGCAAGCTCCGCACGGTTCGCTGGGCAGTCTGACGGTCCGCTTTAAAGATTACAAACTGCCGGGCCTTGACCTGCTGACCTGGCCTGAGGATCTCAGTGTGCCGGCGGACAAGGGTGAACTGCTGCAGGTGCAGGACACGATCGTGCGCACGCTGGCGAGCTTTGGCGTGAAGGTGGAGGCTGGCGACATCACCCGCGGCCCGGCGATCACCCGCTATGAAGTACGGCCGGTGGACGGGCTGCGCGTGAGCCGCATCGCCGCCCTGGACAGCGACATCGCGCGCGCCACCCGGGCGGAGCGGATCAACATCCTGGCGCCGATTCCCGGCAAGGACACCGTCGGCATCGAGCTGGCGAACAAAGACAAAGTCGTGGTACCGATCCGCGAGCTGCTGGAGGATGATGCCTTTCTCAACGGCAAGGCGAAGATCCCGATCGCACTCGGCAAGGACGTGTATGGCAAGACCATCATTGGCGACTTGGCGGCGATGCCGCACCTGCTGGTGGCGGGCGCGACGGGCAGCGGCAAATCGGTTTGCATCAATAGCATCATCACCAGCCTGCTGTGCCGGTTTGCGCCGGATGAGCTGCGCTTCATCATGATCGACCCGAAGGTGGTGGAAATGCAGAACTACGCCAACCTGCCGCACCTGGCGCTGCCGGTGGTGACGGATCCGAAGAAGTCGCTGCTGGCGCTGCGCTGGGTGGTGAAGGAGATGGAGAACCGTTACCAGATCTTTGCCCAGGAAGGCTGCCGCAATTTCGAAGCCTTCAACAATCGCAACCGCAAGCGCGCCGCTGCGAATGAAGCGCGCAAAGCCGCGGCCGCAGCAGCAGGCATCGCCGCCCCTTCCCCACTTGCCACGGGCAAGTCAACCCCACGAGTCTCCGCGGGTACCGATGACGCGCGCGTTTCGGCATCGTTCGCCAAAGCGGGCGCGGGCGACGGCGAGGACGGCGAAGCGGAAACCTTGCCGGTGGATATGAACGGCGAGTGGGTGGGCGATTCGCAACCACCACCGCCACGCAAGCAGGAGATGGTCATTCCCGATACGATGCCTTACATCGTGATCATCATCGACGAGTTGGCGGACCTCATGCAAACCGCGCCGGCGGACATTGAAGTGACGATCGCGCGCATCACGCAGATGGCGCGGGCAGCGGGCATTCACCTCATCGTCGCCACGCAGACCCCGCGTGCGGATGTGCTCACGGGTGTGATCAAGGCGAATATTCCCACGCGCATTGCCTTTCAGGTGGCCTCGGCGCTCGACAGCCGCGTGATTCTCGATCGCAAAGGGGCGGAGAATCTGGTGGGCAAGGGCGACATGTTGTACGTGCCGCCGGGTGGTTCCCAGCCGATCCGCAGCCAGGGCGCCCTGGTGACGGACGATGAAATTCATGACCTCGTGCAGTGCTGCGTCGCCCAGGGGAAGCCGGTTTATGATGTGCGGGTGGACGATGAGAGCGGCGAAATGATGGGCGATGACGAAGAAGGCGGCGGTCGCGCCAGCCCCGAGGAAGAGGAGACTTTGGAGAAGTGTCTGGAGGTCATCCGGCAGGAAAAGAAGGCCTCAACTTCCCTCTTCCAGCGCCGCCTGCGCCTCGGCTACGGCCGGGCTGCCCGGATGATGGATATTCTTGAGGACCGCGGTATCATCGGTCCCGGCGAAGGCGCGAAGCCGCGAGAGATCCTGGTGGACATGGACATGATCTAGACCTAATGCCGTTAAGCAAAAAACAAAGGGAGAGGGGAAAAGAGGTCTGTACTTTTGAACAGAGTGGTTAATTGAAGGCGGATGGCAACCGCATCCGCTGCTTCAGTTGAGAGTTTGGATCTGCTATTGATACCCCG
>JAXMIV010000213.1:0-2845 GCA_034377045.1 Prosthecobacter sp.
GCGGTCGTGAAGTGAGGCCGCTGCCGCTTACGCGGTCACGTAGTCCTTCATCGCGGCGAGGATGACGGTCACGGAGAGGGCGCCGGCGTCGGGGAAACCGATGCAGCCTTCGCCGAGGGTCTTGGCGCGGCCGAATTTGGCGACGAGGGCTTTGCTGGCTTCTTTGCCGGCTTCGGCGGCGTCGGAGGCGGCGGTGATGGCTTCGGGAAGGGGGGAAGCGGCGACGGCGGCGGCTTTGTCAGCGGCGGGCTCCATGGCATCGACGACGGTCTTGTCGCCGACGGCGGCGCCACCGCGTTGCTTGACGCCATCAACCCCGGCGCGGAGGAAGGCGGCGAGGGCGGCGGAATCGAAGCTGTCTTTGCCGGCGAGGGCTTTGCCGCCATTGCGGAAGTAGGTGCCGAAGATGGCGCCGGAGGCGCCGCCCATGCTGCTCATCATCTTGGTGCCGACGATGACGAAGGCTTTTTCGATGCTTTCGACGTCACCGGCTTCGAGGCCTTCCTTGGCGGCGGTCATGCCCCGTTCCATGCCCAGGCCGTGGTCGCCGTCACCCAAGTCGCGGTCGGCTCCTGAGAGAATGGGTTCGGCGGCGATGATGCGTTCGCAAACGAGCAGGAGCATGGCTTTGACATCGTCTTTGGAAAGAAAGGCTTTGGGCATGGCGGCGGATGGTGGGCGACGCTGCGGCAAAGTCAAGGCGGAAGGGGGATGCCTCCGGTTTACGGATTGGCTTCGATCTGAATCAGGCCGCTGACGTCGGTGCCGGGAAAGAAGCCGGAGCCGATGTTTTGCTCCTGGAAAAGCACACCGCTGACGGTGCGGGTCTTGGTGCCATCGACGAAACTGCCCATGACGACGCCTGAGGTGGCGGTCAGGGTGAGTTTGAGTTTGGAAGGGTTGACGAGGGGCATGATAAACTTGTTGGCGGTGTCGAGCGTGACGTTGACGATGACAGGCGCCGCGAGGTTGCCTTCGGTGGCGGTGAAGGTGGCGTTGGGGACCGTGTTGGCGAAATTAAGCGCGCGCTGGCCCTTGAGCGGCACGTCCCATTTCGAGCCGACAAAGTTCAAATCCGTATCGAAGGCCGCGGGATGCAAGATGCCCGTCGTGATGGGCTTGCGCCAGTCGAGAACGCCGAAAAAGTCACTGACACTGGGGTTGCTGGCAAAGGTGACCAAGCCTGTGAGATAGCCTTTGTTGGTGTGGAGCGAAATGAACAGTGGCCAGTTCGCCACGCCGACCATTGGCGCACTGTGAGTGATGCCGACATTGTTTGCCAGTTTGCCGGTCATGGTGATCATGCCGGTGTTGCTGATGGCGACGGTGGCATAGCCATCCCCTTGCGGAATGGCGGGATCGGAGTCGGTGGGCATCAGCAAGGACGTGTATTTCCCCATGAGACCCGCGGGCAGCAGTTGCGTCGTTGCGTTGTAGCCGGCGCGATCCAGCATGACATCTGAGGTAAAGGTACCGTCGGTGACGGTGCCGGTGATCATCTTGGTGCCACCCACGACATCCAGCGTGAGCGTCAGCGTCAGGTCATTCAGAGGCGGTTTGCGGTCAATGATGATGACCGGTGCAACACCACTGGCGGGAAACGTGCCGGTGAAAGGCAGGGCGGAGCCGCCGATCGTGATCTTGCCCGAAAAGCTGCCGTTGATGCCGATCTTCAGGGTGATGGGCCCGATGTTGGTAAGATCGGCGCCCGTGTTGGTCAGCAGTCCATTATACGTGCCTGCCAGCGGCGGCAGCGGCGTGTTGACGGTATTGATTCGGGACAGCAGGTTGCCGTTCTTGTCGTAGGCGTAGGCGGTTCTGCTGGTGCCGTTGTAGTTGACGGCATTGAGGCGGCCCGCCACATCGTAGTTATACGAGACGATGATGGCGTGGGTGGCTGGCGTGGATGCCAGGAGGGCAAACAGGAGCGGAATGAGCGGCAGGTGTCGGATGGGATTCATGATGTTGAGGTGAGTAGAGGACAGTTAGTGAATGGAATCGGGCGGGGTGCCTCCGAGAGCTTTGATCTGGGCGCCAACAGCCGCCCGTTGTTTCTCAAGGTTGCTGATCGCATCGCGGATTGCGCGCTGATTGGCGCCTGGTTGGAAAAAGGCTCCTTGCAGGCCCAGGATCGCCTGCTGAAGATGAGCATCGAGCGCATAAAGAGAATTGCGAACGGCGATCTCCTCGGGAGTGAGAGTCCGCACCACGACGGCGGGTCCGGCGGGCCCGACTGGCGCTCCGCCAGTCTCATCGCTGATGGGAATCGAGGGAGGGGCATCCCCGCCGATGAAATCATTGCCATCGCCGCCTTCGATCGGATCCAGCGGTCCGGAGATAATGCCAGGGTCTTCAGAAACGAAATCGTCCGATCCGGAATCACCGTCGGCAAGTCCGACAGCCGAACCGATCAAGTCGCCTGCACTCTTGCCACCGGTGGCACCCGGCTTTGAAATGGCATCCCCGTGTAGGGCGGCATTGAGCTCGTTAAGCCGGGCTATTTGCTCGTCGCGAAGTCTTTCGGCCCGGCGCCTGGCCTTTCCATCTCTGAGCTCCCTGATTTCCGACTCCGAGGGCGGGCCCATCCTGGGGCGAGAGCGCCGCCTCGGACTCGTGCCTTCAGGATCGAGGTAGGCCAGCGGATTGTTGTAGGCGTACTGATACGGGTTGAGGCTCTCCGGGGTGGTTAGATCCGGCGGCAGCGGATCGCGGCTCAGAAAGCGCGCGGTGACGGGGTCATAGTAGCGCAGCCCCATTTGATAGAGGCTGCCTTCCGTGCGCACCCCGTAGGCGCCCACATACGTGAACGGCTGTGTGCTGGCGCCCGGTCCGGTATGGCCAAGTG
>JAXMIV010000214.1:0-5980 GCA_034377045.1 Prosthecobacter sp.
GAGGCTGAGTGGGAGGACCGGGTGCTGCCTGCCATCCAGGCGACGCGCAGGCATCAGCAGTCCGAACGCTCCCGGGAGGCGCGGGTGCAAAAACAGGCGGAGCTACCCCCCGCCCATGTATTCCTGGCGGCCCGCGATCACCGCCTGCTGCTGCTCGGGGAGACGGCGACGTTGGCCATCAAGCGTGAGCTGCTCAACAACATCATCGCCATGTTCCCGGACTGGAAGGTCATCGATGATCTGCGGATCAATCCCCGGCGCCGTGCGGACGGGGAATTCGGCCCCATTACCACCGCCCTCCTGCCGACGGAAACGGAGGCAGGCGCCGACAAATCCCTGATGCTGGGTTTCGCCGGACAGAACTGGCAACCAGTGGACTGGCAGGTGGGCCGCGAGGCCCGCCCCTGGCTGGGCATGCTGCCCAAAGACCTGCCGCCAGACCTGCTCGCCAAGGACAGCACGACCGCGATCGAGTGGCTGCAAGGCAGCCCCAAAGGCATCCCTTCCCTGCCCTTGCGGGCCCAGCCTTCCTTCCTGACCCTGACCCTGTTGCCTGACCGAGTCATCCTGGCCGGACAATTGGCGGAGGAAGCCCTGCGCATCCAGCTCATCGAGGCCGCGCAGCGGGCCTACGGCGCCCAGGCCGTGATCATGGCTGACGCCCTCTTGGCCCGCGGCACCTGCGAGCCTTCGCCCGATGTCCTCCAGACCACGCGCAGCCTGCCGCCGCTGCCTGGCCTCAATGATCCGATTTTGATTGCCTTTACCCGGCCCGGCCTGACTTGGAAGAGCCTGCCGGCGACTCCGGAGATGCTGGAAGCCGGTGGCTTGGTCAAAAGCAAACTGCTGCCGGCCAATTTCCCCGCCGCCATGGCTGAAGACACGTTTGCCGAAGCTTTCGATCATGTGCGGGCGGCCTGGGCGAAGCGGGCCACGACGGCCACCTCGGCCCCAAGCTCCCGCTGATGGTTTGTTGCGTTTTTTTTCCCGATGCAAGGTTTCCTCTGGCTCCTTCTCCAAATGGCTCTGCTGCTTCTGGCGGCGGCGGTGGTGTTTTTTTGGCTGGGCTGGCGCTGGCGCGGCCAAAAGGCGGCGGCACAAGCGCTGGCCTTGAATGCCTCGGTCGATGCGGAGTCGCACGCGGCTGAAAGGGCGCGCCATGAAAAGGAGGCGGCTCAGGCCGCCCTGCTCCAACAGATCGCCACGTCCAACCGGGAAGCTGCCGAATTGCTCGAAGCCCGCGAGCATCAGCGCCATCGCGAACGCGAAATTCTGCGCCTGGCCGAAGAACTCCGCGCCGCCAAGCGGCAGACGGAAGAGTCCGAGGCCCGCGTGATCGGCGGCGCTTCCGGCATGACTCCCGCGCCTTTGCCTCCCCCACCGGCAAAGGCTGTGCCCGCCCCGGTGGCGAAGAAACCAGCCCCTTCCCCCGCAGCCCCACCGGCCGTGCCCGCCACCAAGCCCGCGCGCCCGAAAAAGCCACTGCATGCCGACAAATCCCCCGCAACTCCGGTGGACCCACAGGTGATTTTGGCGACCCTGGAAGCGAAAGAGCATTCGCAGCAGGTTCTCGTCGGCGCCCTCAATCAAGAGCGGGAGGGCTGGCAGCATCAGGTGTCTTCGCTCAACGCCAAGGCGGCCAGTGATCCGGCGGGCTTCGCCCTGGCCAGCAAAAACCTCGCCCGCAGCGAATCCCAGCATGCCGAGGCGATGGCCGCCTTGAAGAGCCTCCATCGGCAGGCGAGCGCCTTGCAGCGCAGCTTGGCGGCCGGCGCCCCCGCCGCCGAAGATGACCTGACTCAGATCAAAGGCATCAAAGCCGCTCTCGACCAGCAATTGCGCGCCTTCGGCATCCGCACCTACCGCCAGATCGCTCAGATGAGCGCCGATGATTTGCAGGCCTTCAGCGAACTCCTCGCCTTCAAAAACCGCGCCCACCGCGACGAATGGCAACGCCAGGCCCGCGAACTCCATCGCGCAAAATACGGCGAAGACGCAGGATAGGCTCCCCTCCCCTCACTCCTCCTCAAAAAAGTCACCGCCCGTGGGCTCGACAAGTTGGCTTTTCACCAGATCGAAGGAGGAGCCGCGCTGGTAGGCGTGGATGTAGAGCTTCTGCTTCCGATTTTTCAAATTCTCACGGACGATGCCGATCTGCTGGAATTCGACCCGGTCCTGGAAATCCGAAAACCAATAGAGCGCATCCGCGGAACGCACCTCGCTGCTCAAAAGGGCCAGCCACGTATAGCCGGTAATGTTCGGCTGCACCTCATGGATGAAGTAGGTCTGCGGACGGCGTGACAACAGACGAAAGATGTCCTCACTGGGAATCACATCTTTGGGATTGAACTTGAACTGGCGAGCCTCCTCCAGCGTCGCGCCCCCCATGCGCCAGAACTTTTCAAACTCGATGCCTGAGGTGCGATAGACGTTCACACCCTCCAGGGGCTTGCCCGGCGGCGGCGGTTCCAGCCCACAGCCATAAAAGAGCACCACGACGCTGCCACGCGCCACCTTATCCAACTCAGCAATGACGCGCGGCAGATGCGGCGCCATGGAGGCGGACACATCCAATACCAAGGCCAGGCGCTTGGCCTTGATCTCCATGCCAAACATCGAAAAGGGTTGGAAAACCATGCCGCTGCGGCTGCCCAGGCCCATCCCTTTGCCAAAGCCGCCGCCCGCACCGGCCAAGCCCATGCCCGCACCGAGCTTGCCACTGAGTGGGTCCGAGGACTTCGGCAGGTCGAGCACATCGGGAACCGTATCCGGCAAGACCATGTCCGAAACTTTGTCCAGGGCCGCGAGCCGCCGCACGGGCATCGACTTCTTCAACCAGGGGCTCTTTTTCTGCTGGATCTTGTGCTCCAAATCCTGCGAAGCCGTCTCCCCCTGCACCGTGCCACCACCGGGCAGGAAATCGATCTGGGGATCCAGTGCCTGGTTCACCACGTAGAGCGTCGCGCCGGCCAGTAGCAGCAAATGAACTCCCACGCTCAAAGTCAGCGCCCGGCCACCGATTTTCTCCCAGCGATGCTGCCACGGCGATTTCGGTGTCGCGCCCTCTTCGATCTTGACGGCCGGCGGCGCAGCCGGTGGCGTCTCTGGCGAGTCCTCTTTGGCAGCGGCCTCTTTCTGCGAATCCCCCTCTTCTGGAGCCGGTTGCGAATCGGCAGGCGCCTCGGCCTCGGCGGGGGTCTCGACGGGCAACTTTTCCCTGGACAGCGGAACAGGTGCGAGCGGGATCGGCGTGCGCCGATGCTCCTCCACCTCTGCCTTTTCCACGGGGGGTGAATCTGGCTGCGGCGGCGGTGAATCCGCAGGAGCAGGCGGGGGCGGCGCGACTTCCTGCGGAGCGGTCACTCGATTGGGAATGGACCGCGGCGGCAAACGGCCGACTTCCGGCAACCTGCGCGGGGTGCTTGGCGGCCTGCGAACCTCTAATGGCGGCTCTTCCGCTTCCATCTCCAACAGGTCGTGCCACGCCGCCGGCTCGTGGGCAGGCTCCGGCTCCGCGGCTGGCGTTGGCTTCGCCACCATCTGGCCCTCGGTCCGGCGATGCTTCTTCCACAACGCCGAGGCGCCGCCATCGGAATCATCCCTCACCTCATCCACGGTGGGCAGATGACTGAAGTCGTTGAACTCGTCTGGCGATGGCATGTGGAGTGGAACCTTGGGCAGCAGCCGTGGTTTTTCTTTCGTCTAAGAATCCTCTGGCCTCATGTCCGGCGCAACTCCTTCGTGATCCCCGGTGCGCTTCGCCCAGGGTAACTTTTCGCTAATATTGACACCTTTGAGGCAGATCGTTAATCTTCAAGATATTCGGCGGCCATTCTCTATGAAAATGTTTCCCTGCAAAACTCAACCGCTGGCCCTGTGCGGAATGCTCGCCATTGGCCTGCTTTTGACCGGCTGCGACAAGCCCCTGAAGATGCAGGCGGAAGCCAAGGAGGTCGGGGCGAAGTTTGACGCTCTCCAGACCGAATCCAGGAGCCTCGAAGCGCGGCTCACCGAATTGCGCAAGGCCCTGCCACCCGCGGGATCTCCTGAGGAATCCGTCAGGATTGTGCAAGCCAAGGCCTCCGGCGAGTTGACGATTCTGGAAGCCAATCTCAAGGCCGCCGCCGCGAACCTCAAAGAAACCGAAACTGCCGTCGCCAACCTCAAGAAGGAAATCGCCCCCCAGCGGTCCAACTAATGCGCGTGAGTCTCCTCAGGATCTGCCGACCATGAAAAACTTCATCGCTCTACTCATCTTCGCCGCCATCTTTGGCTACGCGGGCTGGCGCTACTACAGCCGCGACACCGTTAGCTGGATTAAAAACGTCTCCGAACAGACCACCGCTCTCGAGAACAAAATCCTGACCCAGAAGGCGGAGCTGACCGCCATCACCAGCGCCCTGGAATTGCAAAAGAAGGCGAATGCCTCTCGGCAGGCCCTGGCCATCATCAATGCTCGGCAAAAAAACCTGGCCACGGAGAAATCAGCGCTCCTCAAGGAAAGGCAAAAAACGCTTTCCGGCAGCCGCCAAAGCCTCGTCGGCGTCGTCTTGACCGATGTGACATTGGCCGACGGACGGAAGTTGGACAAAGCCCGCATCATCAAAGTCGACGACGGCGGCGTCTCCATGGCCGTCGCCAGCGGCGTCCTCCGGGTCACCCCCAAGGAATTGACCCCCGAACTGCGCTCCTACTTCAGCTACCCGTAGAATGGGTGAGGCAAAGCCCGCCCGTTTCCTTTGAGGTCGTTTGACCGCGCAAAGGGCAGCCAGTCCTGCAAAGGGAATCTTCGTGCCCCTCTTTCTTTCCCCATTCCTTTGCCCCTCATTCCTTTGCCTCATTCTTCCTCCATCGAAGCCCGCAAACGTCGCAAACATCTTTTGCCTCCCCACCAGCCTCGCGCATACTGCGCGCCCTCCCATGGCCTCCTCCGCCCCCAAGCGCATCGTCCTCAAATTCGGTACCGGCATCCTCACCAAGGTCGATCGTCCGGAGCCTGATCCCGTACAGTTGCGCAAGCTGGTCGAAGCCATCGCCCTCCTCAAACAGGCCGGCCACACCTGCGTCATCGTCAGCAGCGGCGCCGTCGCCTCCGGCCTCAAACCCCTCGAGTTCGCCGAGCGCCCCAGCGACGTCACCACGCTGCAGGCCATCGCCGCCATCGGCCAAACCCACCTCATGCACGCGTACGAAACCCTCCTGCGCGATCACGGCCTGCACGTCGCGCAACTTTTGGTTACGCATGAAGACTTCGAAAACGCCGACCACGCCCCGCGCGTCAAGGCTGTGCTCGAACGCCTCCTCGAATTCCCCCAGGTCGTCCCCGTCATCAACGAAAACGACTCCGTCGCCGTCGAAGAACTCCGTTATGGCGACAACGACAAACTCTCCTCCCGCGTCGCCCGCCTCTGGGGCGCCGACCTCCTCATCCTCCTCACCAGCGCCCCCGGCCTGTTGCGCGACATGACCAAGCCCGAAGAAGGCCCCATCCCCATCGTCGAAGACGTCGACCTCGTCATCCACCACGCCCAGGAAGAAAAGACCAAGTTCGGCACCGGCGGCATGATCTCCAAACTCCGCGCCGTCCAAGACGCCGTCAATCACGGCATCGAATGCATCATCGCCAGCGGCCGCCACGCCGAACAACTCCCCACCGTCGTCAAAGGCGGCGGTGTGTGCACGCGGTTTCCGGCGAAGGGGTAGAGCAACATCAGTGGCCCCCACTCTCCAAACATGGGGAGCGAGTATCGGGACTATAGATTGGGTGTGGCGAAGGCAGCCCAGCCAAGCGAGGCCGTTTATCGCTTGGGCCGCCGATTCTGCGAAGGACACCTCACTGCTTCAACGCAAACGATCACGATAGCGCCTCAGCGAGCGGCTTTGAGGATTGTCGTCTTGAGAACACTATTGATCAGTTCGGTGACGCGGCGACATCGCGCTGATGCATGGCCAGGTAATCCCGCGCAAGCTGAGCGATGAC
>JAXMIV010000215.1:0-12400 GCA_034377045.1 Prosthecobacter sp.
TCGGCATCACCTACAGCCGCATGATGGAAGGCCTCAAGTTTGCCGGCATCGAAATGGACCGCAAAGTCCTGTCCGACATTGCCATCAAGGATCCCGCCGCCTTCGAAGCCTTCGCCGCACAGGCCAAGGCCGCCATTGAGAGGAAATCCTCCCAGGCCAAGGCGACCGCCTAGCCGCTGGTTACCATCTTAAAAACAAACAGCCGGGGCGAAAGCTCCGGCTGTTTTGCGTTGGGGTGGGGATTGCGGATCTTCAGAATGCCGCTAGGCTAGCATCATGAAATCGGCGGCTTTTCCTCCGGATCTCCAACAGGTGCGCGATGCGGTGCGCCCCCTCTGCCAGCGTCACTCCGTGGCGCGGTTGCAGGTATTCGGATCTCTGGCCAGGGGCGAGACGCAACCTGGCAGTGATGTCGATTTTTTGGTCGAGTTTCTGCCAGATGCCCCGGCGGGACTGCTGGAGATGGGTGGCTTGAAGGAGGATCTGGAGGAAACACTTGGTTGCCCTGTAGATCTTGTTAGCCGCCCCGCGGTGGAGCGCAGCCCCAATCCCTATCGGAGGCGCAGCATCCTCGCTGCCCCTGTGACTGTGTATGGATGAGAAACAAACCGGTCTGCTTCAGGACATCCTGGACTCAGCTCGCCAAATTCGGCATTACCTGAGTGGGGTCACGAAGGAAGACTTTGGCGCCAACCTGGAAAAGCAGGATGCGGTTTTGCGCCGCTTTGAAATCATCGGAGAAGCAGCCAGCCGGCTATCAGCGGACGTTCAATCGCTTTTTCCTGGCCTCCCATTTCGCAATATGCGCGGCATGAGGAACATCATCGCTCACGACTATGGGGACGTGGACATCTTGATAGAAACATTGCAGAAGCACTTCGCCAATACGGGATCGGGCTAGCAATTACGCCTTCCTGCCAAAACTCACGTAGTCATCCGTCTCCACATCGCCGGGAGGCTGACCATTGCTCGATCCCCCAGGGTTCGCGCTTCTGGGTTGAGTTCACCCCGCCAGGGCAGACCAGTTCCCTTTTCCCAAGGTTGCAACCCCTCCGACCCATGGCTAAAGAAGACTCCCCTTTTCCCACCGCTCCATGCTCTCTGAACTCGACCAACTCCACGCCGAGGCCCTTGCCGGCCTGGACACCCTGACCGATGAAGCTGCGCTCGAGTCCTTCCGCATCGATTACCTTGGCAAGAAAGGCAAATTGACCGCCCTCAGCGCCGGCATGCGGGACGTGCCCGGCGACCAGAGGAAGGCCGTCGGCGCCAAACTCAACGAAGTGCGCGACGCCATCACCCATGGCCTCGCCACCCGTCAGGAGGCCATGCAGGCAGCCAAGGACGCCGCCGCCGTTGCCGGCATCGATGTCACGCTTCCAGGTAGGCCGGTTTACGGTACCGGTTCCCTGCATCCGCTGACCCAAGTCCGCGACCTCGCCGTCCGCACTCTGCGTCGCATCGGCTTCACCTTGGCCGACGGACCCGAAATCGAGACTGAGTGGCATTGCTTCGACGCCCTCAACACTCCCGCCGATCATCCCGCGCGCAATGAGAGCGATACCTTCTACATGCCCGACGGCCGCCTGCTGCGTACCCACACCTCCAGCGTCCAGATCCGTACCCTTGAGTCCGTCAAAGCCCTGCCTGTTCGCATCATTGCCCCTGGCGCCGCCTATCGCCGCGATGAAATCGACGCCACCCATCTGAGTGTCTTCAACCAGCTTGAAGGCCTCTATGTCGACAAGGACGTCAGCCTCGCTGATCTCAAGGGAACCCTCGAATTTTTCTTCCGCGAAGTCTTCGGCGCCAACACCGTCGTCCGTTTCCGCCCCCACTTCTTCCCCTTCACCGAACCCAGCTTTGAGATCGACGTTAAACTCGAAGCCAAAGGCAAAGAGGCGCGCTGGATCGAGATCGCCGGCTGCGGCATGGTCGATCCCGCCGTCTTCGCCGCCGTCAGCAAATCCCGTGGCGACTCTCTCTTCGATCCCGACTCCGTCACCGGCTTCGCCTTCGGCATGGGCCTCGACCGCCTTGCCATGATCCTCCACTCCATCACCGACATTCGCCATCTCATCGAAAACGACATCCGCTTCCTGCAGCAGTTCTAAGCCAATTTCATTTCAGTCATGCAAGTTTCTCTCTCTTGGCTCAGCCAGCATCTGGACCTAACCGGTTATACGACTGCGCAGCTTTCCGATCTTCTCACTTTCGCTGGCATCGAGGTCGAAGGCATCGAAGAAAAAGGCGTCGCCTCCGACAAGGTCGTCATCGCTCAGATCAAGGAGTTCGTTCAGCATCCCAATGCCGACAAACTCAGCGTCTGCCAGGTCGATGACGGTTCCGGTGCCCTGCGCCAGATCGTTTGCGGCGCGAAGAACTTCAAAGCCGGAGACAAAGTTCCCCTCGCGCTCCCTGGCGCTATTTTGCCCGGCGGTTTCGAAATCAAAGAGGGCAAGCTGCGTGGCGTCGTCTCGAATGGCATGCTTTGCAGCGGCAAGGAACTTGGCATCGGCGAAGACTCCGGCGGCATCCTGATCCTCGATCCCACACTCGATCTTCCCACGGGCAAACCCTTCAAGGAAGTCGTCGAAGCTGATACCCTCTTCGATCTCGAAATCACTCCGAATCGCTCCGATCTCCTCAGCCACCTTGGTCTCGCCCGCGAGCTCGCCGCACTCACCGGTTTGCCTTTGAAAGGCCGCCGTGATTATGCAGAAACTAGTTCCAAGACACGATCCGCGAAAGAGGAAGAGGTGGCCCTGCAAGCAACCGACGCCTGTCCCTACTACACCGCCCGCATCATCAAAGGCGTAAAGGTCGGCCCCAGCCCCGACTGGCTCAAAGCGCGTCTCGAAAGCATCGGCCTGCGCCCGATCAACAACATCGTCGACATCACCAACTACGTGATGATGGAAATGGGGCAGTCTCTCCACGCCTTCGATCTCGGCAAGCTCCAGGCCGGCATCAGCGTCCGCCGCGCCGCTGAAGGCGAAATGATCACGGCTCTTGATGGCGCCGAACAAACATTGCTGCCAGAAGATCTGGTCATCGCCGACAGCGTTCGCCCCATCGCCATCGCCGGCGTCATGGGCGGCCAGGAAACCGGCGTCACTGACACTACCGCGGACATCCTTCTCGAAAGCGCCTACTTCACACCATCCGGCATCCGCCGCACTTCGCGCCGCCTCGGCCTGCACTCCGATTCCAGCTACCGTTTCGAACGTGGCGTCGATCCCCAGCAGGTTCATGGCGCCTCCGACCTCGCCGCCAAACTCATCCTCGAAATCGCTGGCGGCACCGCCGAAGACACCCTCATCAGCGCCGGCGAAGCCCCCGCCCTCGCTCAGCCAGTCACCCTTGATGAAGCATGTGCTCATCGTTTGTTAGGCATTCCGGACCTGAAAGCGGAGGAAGCCCACGCCATCCTCACCAAGCTTGGCCTCGCCAAACAAAGCGGCGATGCCGAAAAATCCGTCTGGACCATCCCCAGCTACCGCCTCGATCTCCAGCGCAGCGTCGATCTCGTCGAAGAAGTCGCCCGCGTCGTCGGCCTGGATCGCGTACCTTCGAAATTCACCGCCACCTTCGCTTCCGGCGACGCATCGGATCGCCAGTACGACCATGCCATGCAGCTTCGTCAGGCCCTGGCCAACCGCGGCTTCAATGAAGCACAAACCCTCCGCCTCATCGCTGCCGCCCAGCTCACTGACAGCCTCGGCAGCGCCGATCCCGCCGCCGCCAGCGCCGCTTTGAAGAATCCGCTGAGCGAAGATCACACCACGCTTCGTCCCAGCATCGTCCCCGGCCTCATCGCCAGTGCCGCACTGAACATCCGCCAGGGCGTCGCACGCTTGCGATTCTTCGAGTTAGGCCGCGTCTTCATCAAGCTGCCGAACGGTCAGACCCGCGAAGAAGAACGTCTCGCCATCCTCCTCAGCGGCCCCGTCTCGCCCAGTTCCTGGCACGCCCGCGAACCTCAGCCCGCCGATCTCTTCGATCTGCGCGGCCTCATCGAATCGCTTCCCGGTGTCACCAACGTCGAAGCCCGCCGCCTTGCCGACACCAATACCTTCCTCCTTCACAGCGACCTTCGCTCCGGCAATCGCGTTCTCGGTTGGATCGCCCAACTGCATCCTGCCCGTGCCCGCCAGATCGATGCCCGCCATCCCGTCTACGTCGCCGAGCTTCTCCTCAGTGCCCTGCGCCAGGGCAGCACCGGCCCCGCCAAGTTTGAGGATCTGCCCCGCTATCCTGCCATCACCCGCGACGTCGCCATGGAACTTCCTGCCGACCTGCCTCACGCCAAGGTCAGCGCCTTCTTCACCGGCATCAAAGAACCCCTGCTCGTGAAGGCCGATCTTTTCGACGTTTTCGCCGACCCCACCGGTGTGAAGCTACCCAAAGATCGCAAGTCCGTCGCCTGGACCCTCACCTACCGCGCCGCCGACAAGACCCTCGAAACCGCCGAGGTCGACGCCGCCCACGCCCGCATCGTCGCCGCCCTCGAGAAATCCCTCCCCGCCACCATTCGGCGCTAAAGAATTGGTTAGGTTGCCATAAGCCGGCGGTCGATCGTCGGCAGTGAATTTCCGACATAGCCGTGCTGGCGAAGTGGTAATGCCGAACCGGCCGCGGCATCCCTGCCCAAAAAAGACACTTGCCCGCCCGCGATTTCATCGGCTCGTTGTCGATGATCCGCGCCAGCGTCTTGCTCCCTCGCTCCATGAAATGGGGAGAGGGTTGGGGTGAGGGGCCGGCTTGAAAGTTCCCTTGTCTCCACCCATTCAAGAATCCCAGCTCAAAAAAAACCGAAAAAAGTGATGCCCCATGTCCTCCGCGTCACCGCCCGTTCGTCATCCCCTTGAACAGACCCCCATCTCTCATCCCCAATCGCCTCCACGCCATGAACACACCCGCCACTCCGACCTCCGAATACATGGTTCTCTTCCGCAGTACCGGTTGGGATCAAAACCTCTCACCCGAAGAGATGCAGAAAATCATGAGCCAGACCATGGCCTGGTTTGAGCGCCTTCAGCGGCAGGGCAAAATGAAGGCCGCCCAGCCCTTGTTTGAAGAAGGCAAAGTCGTCTCCGGCAGAAAAGGCCGCACCGTCGCTGACGGCCCCTTTGCCGAGTCGAAGGAAACCATCGGTGGCTACCTGCTGCTGACGGTGGATACGCTGGAGGAGGCGGTCGCCATCGCCCAGGAGTGGCCGCTGCTGGAGTGCGGCTGCACTCTCGAGGTGCGCCCCGTCGCCCCGGAGTGCCCCACCTTCAAGCGCATCAAAGAAGAGATGACCCTCACCGCCGCTTGATCCCATGTCTGGTCCGCAGCCTCAGCATCAAGCCGCTGACGGCCATCGCGTCAGCCAATTGACGGAACATCTCTTTCGTCACGAGGCTGGCAAACTGGTCTCCATCCTCACCGGCATCTTTGGTGTCCATCGCCTCCAGATGGCCGAGGATGTCGTGCAGGAGGCGCTGGTGCGGGCCTTGCAGACCTGGCCTTTTTACGGCATTCCGGCCAATCCCTCCGCTTGGCTGATGCAGACAGCGAAGCACCTGGCGCTCGATTTGATTCGCCGGGAAACCAGCTTCCAGCAGAAGCAGCCGCGAATCATCGAGTTCATCGAGCAACGTCTCGCGGATACCGACACGGCCGGAACACCGAGGTTTGACGATGAGATCAAAGACGATCGCCTCCGCCTGATGTTCACCTGCTGCCATCCCCAACTCCCGCAGGAGGCGCAGACCGCTCTGGCGCTGAAAGTGCTGTGCGGATTTAGCCCTCTGGAAATCGCCAGCGCCTTCCTGACCTCCGAGGCGGCGATTGCCAAGCGCCTCACCCGGGCGCGCCAGCGGTTGCAGGAAGAAAACGTCGCCTTTGAGATCCCCTCCGGCATTGAATTGCCCACCCGTCTCGACGCCGTGCTGCAGATCCTCTACCTGCTCTTCAATGAAGGTTACAAGGCCTCCAGCGGTGACCGGTTGATCCGCGAGGAACTTTGCTCGGAAGCCATCCGCATGACCACGCTGCTGGTCGGTCATCCCGCCGGCAATCAACCCCGCACCCATGCCCTGCTGGCCCTGATGCTGCTCAGTGGCGCGCGCCTTCCCGCTCGGCTGGATGCGGAAGGCAACCTCTTGCGCCTCGACGAGCAGGATCGCACGCAGTGGATCGGCGCGATGATCCAGCGCGGCCTCGTTCATCTAGGCCTGTCCGCGCAGGGGGATCAGGCCAGCGAATACCATCTCCAGGCGGGAATCGCTGCCTGTCATTGCCTGGCCCCGGATGCCGCCTCCACCGACTGGCCCCAGATCCTTCGCCTCTATGATCACCTCATGCAGATGAGTGACTCCCCGGTCATCGCCCTGAACCGCGCCGTTGCCCTCGCCAAAGTGCGAGGCCCCGCCATAGGTCTCGCCGCCGTCGAGGCCATCCTGGATCGTCAACCGCTCGACTCCTACCACCTCTTCCACGCCGTCATGGGCGAGCTTGAGGCCCAGCGGCATCACTACCAAAACGCCGCCGCCCATCTCCGCATGGCCCTCCAACTCACCGAACTCGCCCCCGAACGGACCCTTCTCACCAAACGCCTCCAAGAATGCGAACAACAACCTTGAGCACTGAGCACTGAGCACTGAGCACTAGATCCCTCGCACCGCCTAACCACCACCTATCCCCACCCCATGATCTCCAAAATCCTCCTCATCCTCGCCGCCATCCTCGTCATCCTGGCCGTCGTCATCGCCATACAGCCGGATGACCTCCGCGTCTCCCGCTCCGCCACCATGGCCGCCGCGCCCGCCGCCGTGTTTGAGCAGGTGAATGACTTCCACAAGTGGGAAGCCTGGTCCCCTTGGGCCAAGCTCGATCCCAATTCCAAGGTCACCTACGAAGGCCCTGCGTCCGGCACTGGCGCCATCTTCAAATGGTCCGGCAACAACGAAGTCGGCGAAGGCCAGCAAACCATCACCGAAAGCAAGCCCGGCGAACTCGTTCGCATCAAGCTTGACTTCATCAAACCCTTCCCCGGCACCAGCGAGACAACCTTCACCTTCAAACCCGAAGGCGCCGGCACTGCCGTCACCTGGACAATGACTGGCAAAAGGAACTTCATCATGAAAGCCATGGGCCTCGTCATGAACTGCGACCAAATGATGGGCGGCTTCTTCGAAAAGGGCCTCGCCAGCATCAAGTCCATCGTCGAAACCGCGCCAAAAGCCTGAGTCCTCATTTTCATGGACGGCAAAACGATGTCGAATCGCTCTCTTAATCCCCTCAGTCCAAAACACCCTCGACCTCAATATAACCCATGACTCATACACCCATGTCCAAACCAATGGTCCAAGCCTACCTCAACTTCAACGGCCGCTGCGAAGAAGCGGTGGAATTCTACCGCACCGCTCTCGGCGCGCAGGTGGATATGATGCTGCGTTTCCAAGACGCGCCCAAGGAGGGGCAGTGCCCTCCGGATGAAGCCGGAAACATCACGCCCAACAAGATCATGCATTGCAGCTTTCGCATTGGCGAATCCACCGTCATGGCTTCGGACTGCCGCTGTGAAGGCAAGGCCGGCTTTGAAGGCTTCTCCCTCTCGCTCACAGTTTCCACCGAAGCCGAGGCGGATCACTATTTCGCCGCGCTTTCGGAGGGCGGCAAGGTCGAGATGCCGCTTGGCAAGACCTTCTTTTCCCCACGCTTCGGTGTTGTCAGCGACCGCTTCGGCGTCAGTTGGATGGTCGTCATGATGCACGCCGGTCAATAAGCTCGGGCGAATTTGCCGGCATGAAAACCACCGCAGCCACCTCACCTTCAGAGATCGTTAGCACCCGCGTGTTCAACACCTCGCGTGAGCGCCTCTTTGAAGCCTTCGCCGATCCGGATCAGCTCGTTCATTGGTGGGGCCCCAAAGGCTTCGCCAACACCTTCGAGACGTTCGATCTCCGTCCGGGCGGCGAGTGGCGTTTCACCATGCATGGTCCCGACGGCGCCAATTATCCGATTCACAAGACCTTCACCGAAGTCGTCAAACCCGAGCGCATCGTCTTCCAGCACCATGACCCCGTGCACCGCTTTCAGATGACCCAGATCTACACCGCGGAAGGCGCCCGCGCCCGCCTCACCTGGCGCATGCTCTTCGAGTCCGCCGAAGAAGTCACCAAGCTCAAAACCTTCATCACCTCCGCCAACGAAGAAAACTTCGACCGCCTCGAAGCTCATCTGAAATCAGCCAGAAATCAGGTTCCCTCGCCCCATGAAATGGGGAGAGGGTTAGGGTGAGGGGTCGGTTCGAATCCCCTCGACATTCCCGCCCACCTAACCATTCATAATCCCGTCTCCCATGAAATACGCACCCACCATCGCCGGCATCATCCTCGGTCTCCTCTTCATCATGTCAGGAGTCGTCGTTCTCTTCAAACTGGTCCCGATGCCTCCTCCACCGGAAGGCACACCAGCCGCCCACTTCATGGCCGCCTTTGCCCCTACGGGTTACCTCACCCTCGTCAAGGTCTTCGAACTCACCGGCGGCATCCTCGTCGCCATCCCACGCACCCGCAATTTCGGCCTCCTCGTACTCGGCCCCATCATCATCAACATCCTCGCCTTCCACACCTTCGTCACCGGCGGTCACGGCCTCCTGGAACCCATGCTCATCCTCATCTGCCTCCTCGCCGCCTACCTTCTCTGGGTCGGTCGCAAAGCCTTCGCCGGCCTGCTGAACTGACTCCATGCCGCTCGCCGCTGTCCCCACCGATTCCCTCGCTGAAACCATCTGGGACTACATGCTCTTGCGGCATGAGCCGCGTCCCTGCGACCTCATCCTCGCCCTCGGCAGCAATGACACCCGCGTCGCCGAACACGCCGCCGATCTCTTCCTGCGCGGCTTCGCGCCGAAGCTCCTCTTCTCCGGCAATGTCGGCGCTCTCACGCGTGGCCAGTTCACCAAAAGCGAAGCCGAAACCTTCGCCGATGTCGCCATCGCCAAAGGCGTCCCGCGCGCCGCCATCCTGCTCGAACCTCGTTCCACCAATACCGGTGAAAACATCCAGTTCAGCCGCGCCCTCCTCGCGGAGCAGGGGATCGATCCCCAGTCCTTCATCGTCGTCCAAAAGCCCTACATGGAGCGCCGCGCCTACGCCACCTTCATGCGCAACTGGCCCGGCAAGGACATCGTCATGGCCTCCCCACCCCTCTCATGGCAGGACTACCCCACCGCCACGCTGACCAGGGACATCATCATTCCCATCCTTGTCGGCGACCTTCAGCGCATCCGCGACTACCCCACCCGCGGTTTCCAAATTCCCCAGGACATTCCTGACGAAGTCTGGGCCGCTTTCGAAGAACTAGTTAGGCGCGGCTTCACCTCCCACCTCATCAAAGGCTGAAGCTCTCCATCTATCCTCCATTTTCCATTTTCTATCTTCCTCCCCCTCACCCCTCCGGCACCGGCCCGCCGCGGTAAATCCCGTCAAACCACCCGCGCGCCGCATACTTCTCCGCTCCGTCCGTTTTCACCTCCAGGTACCGTCCCAGTTTCTTCAGATGAATCTGCGCGGTCGGACCTTTCGTTTCTTCGTTCATACCGGTGTAGGTGAAGTCCGCCATGAGATCCCCCTCCTTCGATTTTGTCAGCTTCTCCGCCGGTGCCGTCACCTCCAGGGCGCCCGTCTGCGTATCCTCCGCGCGCGAGAAACTCAGGCTCATCCGCAGCCGTCCGTCCTTCGTCCGCCGCAGGCTCACATGCCCGCCGGAAAAGTCATCATACTCTCCATCCCAATCCGTCCCCGTCTTCGGGTCAGGCATCGTCTCGACAAAGTAATAGCCTTTGGCCGTCGCCTCCGCCAGCTTGAACCAATAATCCGCGCCCTTCTCCGCCTCTGCGGGCGCGGCTGCCGTTCCGGGTGGCTGGCTCGGCGCCGGCTTCGCATCCTTGGCCGCAGGCTTGGGCGTCACCGCATAGCTGATGTCCATCCACCGCTGCCGCATCATCGGCCACTGATCTTTCCACTGCGAGATCGCCGCCCGCTCCTTCCCGCTTCGCGTCTTCGCCCCCGTCTTCAGCGCCGTCACCAGCCGGTCGTTGGCCGCCTGAAATTCCTTCTTCGCCAGTTGCTGCCGCTTCCCCTCAGTCGCCCGCCGGTAGGTCCCCAAGATGCCCGGATCCTGCGGCTCCTTCTGGTCCGGCTTATACCGGATCTCCACCTTCGACTCACTCACGCTTGCGATGAAGTAGGTCCCGCGATCCTCCCCCTCGCCCGCCACCCGCGCAAAGATCAGGTCCTTGTCCTTCCTCTGCCCGATCCCCAGCCACCTGCCCGCCCCGCCCGGATCAGCCGCGAACCGCACCTCCACCTCCGTACTGCCAAATCCCGCCTGCTTCAGCCGCAGATGCCGCATTCCCGTCTCATCATAATAATTCGTCTCCTGCACCGGCGCCACCTCCGCCCCGCCGCTGGCCGCCACCAGCATCATCGCCGCCACAAAGGGACAAAAGTAGGCAATCGCGCGCATAGTCTGGATTTCCCCAAGAGTGTCATAAACCAACGCCCCCTGGCAAGCCCCCCTTGCCCGGCCTCGCGTATCTGCCGCCGATTTCGTTTGCCTCCGCCGTCCCCTTGCTGACAATCTCCTCCCCTTTACCCGAACTCACACCACCACACCATCATGGGCAGACCCGTCACTCTCTTCACCGGCCAGTGGGCCGACATGTCCGTCGACACCATCATTCAGAAAGCCAAATCCTTCGGCTACGACGGCGTCGAACTCGCCTGCTGGGGCGACCACTTCGAAGTCGACAAAGCCGACCAAGCCTACTGCGACGCCAAGCGCGCCAAGCTCAAGGCCGCCGGCATGCAGTGCCACGCCATCTCCACCCACCTCGTCGGCCAGGCCGTTTGCGATAACATCGATGCCCGCCACGCCCAGATCCTCCCGCCCCATGTCTATGGCGATGGCGATCCCGAAGGCGTCCGCCAGCGCGCCGCCGCCGAGATCATCAAGACCGCGCACGCCGCCAAGCGCTTCGGCGTCAGCATCGTCAACGGCTTCACCGGCAGCTCCATCTGGCACCTCGTCTACAGCTTCCCGCCGAACCTTCCCGGCCAGATCGATGCCGGCTACAAAGACTTCGCCAAACGCTGGACTCCCATCTTCGACGAATTCCAAAAGCTCGGCGTCCGCTACGCCCTCGAAGTTCATCCCACCGAGATCGCCTTCGACATCGCCAGCGCTGAGCGCGCCCTCCAGGCCGTCGATTACCATCCCGCGTTTGGCTTCAACTACGACCCCAGCCACTTCGGTTATCAGGGCGTCGATTACGTGAAGTTCATCCGCAAATTCAGCGACCGCATCTTCCACGTACACATGAAGGACGTCGCCTGGGATCTCGGGCATGACGCCGGCGTCTTCGGCGGTCATGTCGACTTCCACCAGCCCTCCCGTTACTGGGACTTCAAGTCCATGGGCCGCGGCAACATCAACTTCGAAAAAATCATCCGCGCCCTCAACGACATCAACTACGCCGGCCCCCTCTCCGTCGAGTGGGAAGACGGCGCCATGGACCGCGAATTCGGCGCCGCCGAGTCCGCCCTCTACGTCAAAAAGCTCGACTTCCCCCCCTCAAAAATCATCTTCGACGCCCAGTTCGCCGAAGCCAGCAAATAGCAACTCTGGTTAGGTCATTCCAAAGATCAGTCAGATCCTACCGATCCCTCCGATCTCCCTCATCTCAAAGCCTGTGCTGCCCAAAAGCCGCACAGGCTTTTCTTTTGAACCTTGATCATTGAATCTTGAACCCTTGATCCCATGACCTTCCGCGCCTTTCTCCTCCTCGTTTTCGTGTGCGTATTCGCAGGCTGCAATCGGGAGCCTGACCTCACTGCCCTGGTCGCCGGCCCCCTCAAGGTCACCGGCTACAAGGACCACGCGCTCGTGTGGGAGCGAACCATCTCACCACCCAGCCCGGAGCATGACCTGCTCGCCGCTTGGGCGGCCCGAAATCAGAGCGGCTGGAAAGGATCCCTCGCATCGTACGCTCCCGGCACATGGAAAGTGACCGGGACCGGATTCGACCTGAACATTCTCCCTGACGGAGTTGTTCTCAATATTCGCGGGAACTCGTATATTCACGAGGCTTCCGAATCAGATTTCAAATTCTTGTCTCCGTAGGCGCGGCATCTTTGCCGCCCAATTCGCCGAAGCCAGCAAATAGCAACTCCGGTTAGGCCACCCCAAAGATCAGTCAGATCCCACCGATCCGTCCAATCTCCCTCCTCTCAAAGCCTGTGCCGCCCTAAAGCCGCACAGGCTTTTCTCTTGAACCCTTGAACCCTTGAGCACTGAGCACTGAGCACTGAGCACTGAGCACTGAGCACTGAGCACCGCCCCCCTC
>JAXMIV010000216.1:0-5322 GCA_034377045.1 Prosthecobacter sp.
GCAAGCTGCTGTTCCCACCGGGCAGCGCCTGGTTTTACAGCGATGCCGGGCCGAACTGGCTGGCGGAGTGCCTGACGTATGTGTACCGGCGCGATTTGAATGAGGTGATGTTTGAGCGTGTGTTCACACCGATCGGCATCACCGCGAAAGACATCCGCTGGCGCAAACATGCCTACCGGCCCGAACTTATCGATGGGATCAAGCGCCGCGAATTCGGCTCCGGCTTCAGTGGGAATGCGCAGGCGATGGCGCGCATCGGGCTGCTCTATCTGCGGGACGGCTGGTGGCAGGGCGAAGCAATTTTGCCGCACAGCTTCATCGAACAGGCGCGCCAGCCGGGACCTGAGTTGAGCGGTCTGCCCATGCATGAAGGCGATCCGCACGGCACCGGTGCCCCCGCTCACTACGGCCTGATGTGGTGGAACAATGCTGACGGCACGCTCGCCCAGGTGCCGCGGGACGCCTACTGGTCCTGGGGCCTCTTTGATAGTCTGATCGTGGTGATTCCAAGCCTCGACATCGTCGTCGCGCGCGCGGGCAAGTCCTGGGCACGAGAGGCGAACGCCGATCATTACGCGGTCTTGAAACCCTTCCTCGAGCCGATTGCGCAAGCGATGATTCACGAACCGCAACAAGGACACGTCATTCCGCCCAGTCCGGTGATTCAAGGCATCGCCTGGGCGCCCAAGGAAACCATCATCCGCGAAGCGAAGGGCAGCGACAACTGGCCGCTGACGTGGGGTGACGATGACGCGCTGTACCTGGCCTATGGCGATGGCAACGGCTTCAAGCCTTTCGTCCCGCACAAGCTCAGCATGGGCCTTGCCAAGGTGACCGGCGCACTCCCGGACATTCACGGTGTGAATCTCGATTCTCCCAGTGCCGAGGCCTTGGGGGACGGCAAGAAAGGCCGCAAAGCCAGCGGCATCCTGATGGTGGAAGGTGTGCTCTATCTTTGGGTGCGCAATGTGGGCAATTCCCAGCTTGGCTGGTCAGCGGATCATGGCGCCGCCTGGACCTGGACTAACTGGAAGTTTAGCGAAAGTTTCGGCTGCCCGGCCTTTGTGAACTATGGCAAAAACTACGCCGATGCGCGCGACGACTTTATTTACGTGCATTCGCACGATGCGAACAGCGCCTATGACCGCGGTGATCGCATGGTGCTGGCTCGAGTACCAAAGGCGAAGGTGCGCGAGCGCGCGGCTTATGAATTCTACCAAGGAGTGCAAGCCAACGGCCAGCCTCAGTGGGGCCACGACATTGGCGCACGCGCCGGCATCTTCACCAATCCGGGGAACTGCTACCGTTCCCAAATGACCTACAATGCGACGCTGAAACGTTACCTGTGGTGCCAGATCGGACGCGGACACGACACCCGCTTTGCCGGTGGCTTTGCCATCTATGATGCGCCGGAACCCTGGGGTCCGTGGACCACGGTTTTCACGGCCGAGCCGTGGGATGTCGGACCTGGTGAATCCTGCTCCCTGCCGACCAAGTGGATGAGCGCGGACGGCAAGACCCTGCATCTCGTCTTCTCTGGCGACGATTGCTTTTCCGTGCGGCGCGGGGTACTTACCCTGAAATGAAACTCACCTTTCTTCCAATCACGGCCCTTCTCTGCCTCGCCGCACTCTGTCTCCGCGCCGAAGAGTTGCCCACCCTGATGACCACACGCGGCAACCTGCTCGTCGATCAGCCCCTGAATGGGCCGATCCCGCCGTTTGACGGCAAGTCGGTCGGTTTCGCCAGCGGCTTCAACGGTTGGCGTTGGAACGCCGTACCGCGTGGCGGCCGCTGGGAGATTGCGGACGGCGTTTTTACCGGCCGCGAGACCGCCGAGGTGAAGCATCCCGCCACCGCCTCCTACGGCTTTCCTTTCAAAAACGTGGTCATCCAATGCGAAGTGCGCCTGAACAACGTACCGCTCGACGGCCGCAAGTATCGGTTCTTGATGGTGCGCACCACGGACGCCAAGGACTACGTCTGCAGCATTCACCTCAGCGAAGCTGGGATGCGGATCACCAAAGATGACAACGATCACGCCGGGCCGGACAAATCCGTACCGCTCGGCCAATTGAAGACTCCCCTGAAACTCGACACCTGGCAGCAGGTGGTTTTCGAAATCCTCGGCGACGAAATGGTCGGCACCGTCAACGGCCAGAGCCTCACCGGCAGGCACCCGCTGATCACATCAGACAAACACAGCGTCATGTTCGTGATGGGCGTCGAAGGCAGCGTGCGGAATCTGAAAGTCTGGGAGGCCCTGCCGAAGGAGGGATGGGAGAAGGTGCGGGCGGGGATGGCGGCGGCGAAGTGATCAGGGTCAACACCCGCGGAATCCGAGATAGGCGAGAAGACTTGGCAAAATCCAAGACACTTCTGGCGCGGCGGGGAGAGTTGTGCTACGGCTACCAGTTCCCCCAATGCCGTTTGGCAGGGGGGTCTATTTTCGCATGCCAGACCTCATTTCAGCCCTCCCCGGCCTCCTCCAAACCTTCGATCCCCGCCTGCGGCAGGAAGCCGAACGGCTGGCCGATGACGATTCGATCCGCGCGATCGATGTCTTCGAAGACGAGGCCCTGGCGGAAGTGCGGCTGGATGACCAGCGGGTGAATGTCCGGTGGGGACGTGAAAACGGCTCCTGGGGCGGAGAATCGGATTGTGACGAGCCAGCGCTGCACCGGCTGGCCCTGTGCGCCGCTCTGGTGGCGATGCAACGCCGCGCGGCAAGACAGCCGGAAGCCAAGGCGGCGCCGGAACAACCCCCGGAGGAGGCTTTCCAAAGCGTCGTCGAACATCGGCTGGCGCGGCAATTGACGCTGGAGGAGGAAGGCTACCTCAACAAGCTGGAGAAGCGCTTTCAACGGGTGCTGCAATCGGGCCAGATTTTCGACCAGGACATGGTGCGCCTGCACCCCCGCTGGGGCATCCAGAGCGTGGACCCGCTGCCGCTGTGGCCCGAGGCGCCCCTGACGGTGCGGGAATTTTGGGATTATGTAGCGCTGGCCCTCCATGAGCGCGGGCTGCCGCTGCCCACCTTTCTGCGCGGCGTCGCGGACCTGGAGGGCACGCGGGAACGCCTGCGCGACTGGCGGCAGGAACGCACCGTGCCGCTGTGGATGGAGCGTATCCGGCACATGGTGCAGGGTTTTGAAGAAACTCCGGCCACGCACCGGCGGCGATGCGATTTCCGCCTGCTGATCACTCCCGCCGAGGCGCGGCTGCAGGTGTGCTGGGAGGATTCGGGAGAATTCCGCACCGTGACGACGTCTGAAATCGGGGAACTGGAGCATGCGCACGGACACGGGGCGCTGACCATGCCCGCCGCCGGCGAATTGCTGCTGCTGGCCAGCCTGCAGCAGATGAGCAGCGGCTCGGGAGACATTTGCCGCTTTGACCTGGAAACGCACGGCCGCTGGCTCGGCACGCTGTTCCATCAGTCCGCTCTGCAAAATCATCTGGTGACGCTGGATGAGCTGCCTTTCAAAAGGGAAGTCCAACCGTTGAGCTGGAAGGGCTCTGAAGACGCGGATACGGGCCAGCTTTGCCTAACATTAACCATGGCGGATGGCATGCCCGCGCCGCTGCCGCTGCGGGTGCTGCATGGCGTGGACACCTTGTATCTCGGCGGAGATACGGTTTATCACGGCCCCTCGTGGTTCCCGGAAGAGGTGCGCGTGGAATCCGCCGCCCGCATTCCGATCAACGCGCTGGCCTCGCAGAATGGCATCAGCTTTCTCGAACGCATCGGGGTACAGTTGCCGGCGCAGATCGCCAATCGAGTGCGCCACGAAGCCTTGACGGTGGAGGTGGCCGCGCATTGCCTGGCACGCTCCGCGATGTCCGGCGCGGAGTTTGCCGTTTTCAAGCTGGAGGCGCGCGGGCCGGATGGGGTGGTGCGGGAGATGCTGAAGCCCGGAGGCTGGGAGCCGGTGCGCCACGCCGAGGACAGCGGCGACCAGAGCATCGTCTGCCGCGATCGCGCGGCCCTCGCGCGCGCTGATGCAACCCTGCAGGAACTGCGGCCCGTGTTTGACGCGGAGCAAGACGGCTTCCGCATCCGCCTAACCAAAAACTTTCCTGATCAATTCAACACCTGGGCGCAACAATTGCCGGAGGGTGTTTCATTGACCACGGATGATCGCCTGCAATCAATCCTGGCGGACCCGCTCATCGCCCGCGTGCGCCTGGAGGCGACGCAAACGACCTCGATCGACTGGTTCGACCTGCGCATGGTCTTTGAGGTCGAAGGCACTGACCTGAAGCCCGCGGACATCCGCCGCCTGATCGCGGCCAAAGGCGGTTATGTGCAACTCGCCGACGGCACCTGGCGCCGGGTGAAGTTGGAATTGACCGACGAACAGCAGGTCATGATCGACCAACTCGGACTCGATCTCGATGAGTTCAATGAGGAGGCCCATCGCCTGCACTGGCGGCAACTCGCCGGACAGACGGCGAAGGAGATCATCAATCCCCGCGCCTGGCAAAACATCACGCAGCGGATGGAAACCGCGCGCCTCGACGAAAAGCCCGCGATCCCAGAGTCGCTCGGAGTGACCTTGCGACCCTACCAGACGGAAGGGTATCATTTCCTCAGCTACCTCAGCATCAATAAGTTTGGCGGCATCCTGGCGGATGACATGGGCCTCGGCAAAACGATCCAGAGCATCACCTGGATTCTTTGGCTGCGCGGTCGTTATCGCAACGCCTGGCCATGCCTGGTGGTCTGCCCAAAATCCGTTTTGGATGTATGGGCCACGGAATTTGCCAAGGCGGCTCCGCATCTGCGTGTGCAAGTTCTGCGTGGCAAGGAAGACCTCGACTTGGTGAAGCTGCACAGCGACTATGATGTGCTGGTGATGAACTACGCGCAGTTGCGCGGCTGCATCGAGTTGCTGGAATCAGTGAAGTGGCTGGCGGTCATCCTCGATGAAGGCCAGCACATCAAGAATCCGGACAGCAAGGCGGCGCGCGCGGCCCGGCAGCTCAAGTCCGAAAACCGCCTGGTGCTCACCGGCACGCCGCTGGAAAACCGGCTGCTCGATCTCTGGAGCCTGATGACCTTCGCCACGCCAGGGGCGCTCGGCGATCGCGGCTACTTCCATCGCCACTTTGACCGCCGCAAGGATGCCGCCGCTTCCGAACGCCTGGCGGCGCGGTTGCGACCCTTTTTGTTACGCCGCACCAAATCCCAGGTGGCCAAGGAACTGCCCTCCCGCAGTGAGGAGGCCATGCTTTGCGAAATGACCGGCGTCCAGGAGCGCATGTACCGGGAAGAACTCGCCCGCGCCCAGCAGATGGTCCTTACCGCCTCCGGCTTTG
>JAXMIV010000217.1:0-6047 GCA_034377045.1 Prosthecobacter sp.
GGCTGGGAGAGCGTGACCTGATCGAAGACCTCCCCGTCCGCGGCTACGGCCTCGGCTTTCATGGTCCCATCAGGATTCAGCGTGACATGGAAGAGATGGCGGCGGGGTTCGGCCTTGGCCAGATACCAGGCGTCCTTGGGAACAGTCCGGGTGTTCACCCCCCAGGCGCCATCTCCCAGGTAGATGATGCCGTTTTTGTCGTCGCGCCGATGACCGCGCAGCGGGTGGGTCCGTTTGTAATTATGATGATCGTGCTCGAAAACGGCGGTGACGCCATGGCGCTCGAAATGAGGGATCCAATGCGTCCGCAACTCGACGGCGCGCGGGCTTTCGCAAGGCAGGTTGTTTTCGGTCGCCTTGGCGGTGCCGTAGGCGGGAAAGTGGTAGATGGGGAAGAGGAAGCGCTGCGCCGCGCGGCGACCAAGGGCCTGCGCCAGCCACTCGGCTTGCGGGCCCTGGATGGCATTGGTATGACCGCTGTCGAGCACGATGAAGGAGAGATAGTCGGCCACATCGAGCGCGTAATAGGCACGGCCTTCCGGCAGGGGAAAGAAGCCGTAGAAGTAGGGCGCATCGTCGGGAATCCTGCCGTTGTATCCGCCCTTGACCTCGTGGTTTCCGATGCCGACGACCATGGGAATGCAGCGGCCATCTTTTCCCCTGGCATGCAGCGTCCAGGATTGAAACCAGTCCACCCAGCGCGTGGCATCGACCCCATTGGCATAGGCGAGATCGCCCCCGAGGACGGCAAAATCCGGGTCGAGCGCCCCCGCCCGCTGATTCATCGCATCCACAAACGCCCGGGTGTGCATCATGTCGCCGCCGCCCACAAAGCGCAGCGGACGGGTGAGTTTGGCCGGCAGGGTGCGGAAGCGGCGCACCCCCTTCGGAGTCTTGCCGGGCTCGCTGAGCATAAATTCATAGAGCGTATCGGGCGCGAGTCCGGATAACTCCGCGCGGCGCACCTGCATTGCAGAGGGTTTGGCGACATGATGCGTGCCGGTGGCGCTCTTCCAGTCTTTGTCTTCCTTGGTGCGGTACCAGACCTTCGCCAGCGTGTCCGGATAGAGGTTCACCCAATTGACGGTCATGGTGGTCGTGGGATCGCGCTGCCAGGTGAGATACACACCCACGATATCCGTCTGGGCATGAATCTGGACGGTGAGACAAAGGGCCAGGAGAAGTCTAACAAGAGATTTCATCGAATGTGGGGAAGTGCAGCGGGCTGGTTTGCCTCGGTTATCTTACCTGCCCCTTGGCGCGGATTTGTTCGAGCAGGGCAGTGAGTTCCTTCACTTTGTCGGCCTTCTCCGCGTAGAGATTGCGCTTCTGTGGGAGGTCGGCGCGGAGGTCGTAGAGCTCGCCGGGCTGGTCGTTTTTGCGGTAGCCTTCCTGTTCGTCGAACCACGCGGGCGCCTTGCTGTGCGCGCCGGTCTGATGCGCGATGAGCAGCCAATGCTCGTGACGGAGGGCATAGGCGTCTGGAAACGTATTGTGGACGATACTCCGGCGTGGGCTGGGGGCGTTGTCGGTCCAGACGGGCAACAAGTTGTAACTGTCGGGCGCGGCCCCCGCGGGCAGTTCATGGCCGGCGACAGCGGCAAGGGTGGCCATGAGATCCACCTGGCTGACGAGCGCATCGCTGACGCTCCCGGGCCGCACCACGCCGGGCCAGCGGACGAGGAAGGGCACACGGTGGCCTCCTTCATAGAGGTCGCGCTTCACACCGCGGAGTGGACCGGAGCTGCGATGGCCGAAGTTTTTGATGCGCGGGTAGGCATAGTGTTCCGCGCCGTTGTCGGCGGTGAAGATGACGAGAGTGTTGCCGCCGAAACCGTTCTCTTCCAGCGCGCGGAGGATGCGGCCCGCCTTGTCATCGGTCATGACCATGAAGTCGCCGTAACCACCGGCCTGCGATTTTCCCGTGAACTCGTTGGTCGGCACGATGGGGGCATGGGGAGAATTGAACGGCACGTAGAGGAAGAACGGACCGTCCTTGCCGCGCTGCTGGGCGATCCAATCGACGGCCTTCTCCGCGAGCTTCGGGACGACAGCGTAAAAATCCCAGCCGGGCGTCATGGGGCCGGGACGCGCCTCCCAGCCGCCTTCCTTCGTCGGCGGGGTGATATTCAGCGGTTCGCTGGGTGTCGTGATGACGCGGTCGTTTTCAAACCAGGCATAGGGCGGAAAGTTCGGCACGTCGTCCCCGAAGTAGTAGTCGAACCCGTGCGAAAGCGGCCCGCCGGAAATGGGCCTGGTCCAGTTGAAATCCGAAGGCGCATAAGCCTTGTTGCGCTTCTTCTCGTCCAGGACCGGCATCGCGCCGGGTTTGAGGATGTCGCTCCAATTCCAGCCCAGATGCCACTTGCCGATGCAGGCGGTGCGATAGCCTTTGGACTTGAGCATGCCGGCCAGGGTTAGTTCATTGGTGCCGAGGACGGGCGCCTCAAAAGAGTTCACGATTCCGTGAAACTTTCGCCAGTGGAAACGCCCTGTGAGCAACGCGTAGCGGCTGGGAGTGCAGATGCCGGAGGAGCTGTGCGCGTCGGTGAACCGCATGCCTTGCGCGGCAAGCCGGTCGAGATTGGGCGTGGGAATCTTCGATTGCGGATTTTGGCACGCGAGGTCGCCATACCCCATGTCATCCGCATAGAGGATGACGATATTCGGCGGCTGCGCCGAGCGCGATGAGCCGCAGAGCAACGCGAGGAACGCACCGCAGAGAACGATGAGTTTCATGAATGTCGGGGGAGACTGAATTTCACTGGGGGATGGGGTCGCCGCGTTTCACGGGCTGGCCTTCCCACACGGCTTCGTCGGATGTCTTGTCGTAGGTGAGAACGCGGCTGGCGCTGTTGGCGGCGGGCGGGAGGTCGATCTTCGGCAGCCATTTTTTGTGCTCCGCGATCACGGCGGCATGCTCCGGCCGGCCGGCGAGATTGGTCCACTCATTGGGATCAGCCTGCATGTCGTAGAGTTCCTCCGTGCCGTCGGCATAGTGGATGTAACGCCAGCGCTCGCTGCGAATGCCATGGTTGCCCTGGTTGTGGCTGGTGATCGCGGGGCGCTCGCGCCGGGTGGACGCGTCCTTGAGTTGCGGGACCAGACTGAGGCCCTCGAGGTCGGCGCGGGCTGGTAGGCCGGTCAATTCGATGAGGGTGGGATAGAGGTCGAGGAGTTCGGCAGGCTGCAGGCAGCGCTGGCCGGATTTCACGCCGGGCCCGGCCAAGATGAGCGGGACCTTCGTGCCGCGATCCCAAAGCGTGTTTTTACCAGTGATGCCTTTCTCTCCCAGATGCCAGCCATGGTCGCCCCAGATGACCACGATGGTGTTGTCGGCGAGGCCGGCTTCCTCCAGTGCCGTGAGCAGGCGCCCGATCTGCGCATCGACGAAGCTGGTGCACGCCAGGTAACTGCGGACAAGATTGCGCCACTGGTTGTTCTCTTTGACCCACTTCAGGCGTGGCTCCGGCAGGTTCCAATGCAGGTACCAGGAAAAACGCGGCGTGTCCTCGCGGTCGTTTTCCAATATCTTCGGCAGGACGCTGTCGTCATCGGGATAGAGATCGAACCACTTTTGGGTGGCGTAGCAGGGCACATGCGGAAGGAAGAAACCGGCGGCGAGGAAGAAGGGCTGGTCCTTCGGCGCGTTCTTGATCTGTTCGACGGTCCAGCTCGCAACCTGGTAGTCGCCTTTGCCCGTATCGTCGTTGTCCAGCGGCCACACGCCCCAATCCATGAGGGGATTGTTCCCCATCGGAGTCGGCGGAATCAGTTTCTGCGGAGGTTTGGTGCCGACCCCGCCGTAGGGCGCGGTGACCTGGAATTCGGGCGCCATCGGAACGGCATCCGGGGCGGACGCGGCCTTGTTCTTCCCCTTCCCCCTGCCAGCGCCGCTCCCCGTGCCGCCATGGTAGATTTTGCCCGTGGCAGCGGTCCGATAGCCATGGTTGGCGAAGTGCTGCGGCAACGCCACCCGGTCTTTCCACTCGGGTAATGTGCGAAACCACGGCGACAGGCCATAGACGCCTGTGGTGGTGGGCCGAAGGCCGAGCATCAGGCTGGTGCGGGAGGGGTTGCACAAGGGCGCGTTGCAGTGCGCGTTCGCGAACGTCGTGCCGCGAGCGGCGATCTTGTCGAGATTCGGCGTTTTCGCCAGCGGATGCCCGCCGAGGTGGCCGATCCAATCGTTCTGATCGTCGATGGCGATGAAGAGGATATTCGGACGGCGCTCCGCCGCGACGGAGGTGTGCGGAATTGCGAAGCTGGAGATCGCCAGCAGTGCGACGAATCCGAGGCGGCTCAGGGTCAGGGCAGGTCTCATTGTTTCTTTTTGTTTTTCTTCGCCTTGGCTTTCGGTTGATCGGCAAGCGTCTTCTGCGCGAGTTCGGTGAAGCTGTCCGCTTGCCGCTGCCAGGCCTGCTCCAGTTCCTTGACCTTCTCCGGCATTCGCGCGGCGAGATTGTGCTGCTCGGCACGGTCGGTTTTCAAGTCGTAGAGTTCCCAAGCTTCACCGGCGGATGCCACGAGCTTCCAGTCCCCGGCCCGGATGGCGCGGTGATTGTCGTGCAGCCACCAGAGGCTGTCACGAGCGATAGTTTCATCCTTGCTGAAAGCCGGCTTCAGACTTTTGCCCGGTGCGTCCAGGATCGCCTCACCTTTCCATTCCTGCGGCTTTTGGATGCCAGCGATCTCCAATACCGTGGGGACGAAATCGATGACATGGGCGGGAGTATGGCGCAGTTCGTTTTTGGCGGTGATGCCTTTTGGCCAATGCGCAATCAACGGTGTGCTGATGCCGCCCTCATGCACCCAAGTCTTGTGGCGTCGATGAGGCGTGTTGCATGCGCTGGAGAAGCCGGGACCGAGGCAGAGATAACTCGCGGCGCTGCCGGGGGCGGCTTGCGGATCGTGGCCGCCGTGGCGCACCATGATCTCGGCGCTGGCGCCGTTGTCGGAGGCGAAAAGGATGAGGGTATTGTCGAAGGCACCCATCGTTTTGAGCTGGGCGATGATCCGGCCGATATCCTGGTCCATGCGGTCCACCATGGCAGCGTGAATGGCCATCTTGGTCGCCTGGAAACGGCGCTGCTCTTCGGTGAGTTCGCTCCAGGGCAGCGGGCGATTGACTTCTCCGGGGCCCAGCTTTGGCAGGGCATCGGGAAAGGCGTAGGGAGGACCGACTTCGCGCTCGAGGGCGGAGAGCGTGGTGTTCGTGATGCCCAGTTCCTTTTGCCGGGCGAAACGGGCCGCTCGCATCTTTTCCCAACCCTCCAGATACCGGTCCCGGTATTTCGCGATATCCTCCGGCAGGGCGTGCAGCGGGAAGTGCGGCGCGATGAAGGGAATGTAGTGGAAGAACGGTTTCCCGGCGTGGTTCGCGGCGTGATCCTTAAGGCAGTCGATCGCGTGGTCCGCGGTCGCGATGGTCGCGTAATAGCCTTTCTCATCGGCCACCGGTTTGACCGGGACGTCGTCGATCGAGTTGCCGGCGGCGGTGAAGAAGTTACCTTGGTTTCGCATGTCCAGCGAGCGGTCGAAGCCGGCGGCGAGGACGTTGCCGTCGATGTGCCATTTTCCGCTGTGGTAGCTGCGATAGCCGGCGGGCTTCAGGTAATCCGGCAGGAGCCGCGCCCACTGCTGGCGCACCCCCTGCCCGCCGCCGCCGATCCCGGGCAGCGCATCGCGGTGAATCTGCTGCGCATAGTAGCCGGAGAGCAAAGCGCCGCGCGTCGGCCAGCAGCGCGCGGTGTTGTAGAACTGCGTGAAACGCAGCCCGTCTTTCGCCAGCGCATCGAGTTGCGGGGTCTCAATCTCGCCGCCGTAGCAGCCGATATCCGAGAACCCGAGATCATCGGCGAGGATGAAGACAATGTTGGGCTGCGCGGCGAAGGATTGGCTGCCGCAGAGCAGCAGAACAGCGAACCAATGGAGGAGGTGTTTCATATGCGATTAGTCTTTGTGTTTTCTGTCGGGGTTCCCCATGCGTACGGCGGCCCGGTTCGCCGCCGCTTTGTCATCCCAGTAGTCGTTCCAATGCGCGAGCC
>JAXMIV010000218.1:0-3082 GCA_034377045.1 Prosthecobacter sp.
ATGGGACCCATCGGTACAAGGTGGTGAAGGATTGGGTGGCGGCGGGGCAGGGGCGGTACCACCCGATCCTGAATTGTCATGAGATGGTGCAGACGAAGGACGGGCGTTTGTTCATGGTCGGTGATCATCCGGAGAATCAGATGCTGGTGTTCAAGCCGGACGGCACGATCCTGGAATCCTGGGGCACGGTGTGGCCGGGCGGGCATGGGTTGACATTGAGCAACGAGAACGGGGAGGAAGTCCTCTTTGTCACGGACAGCGGCCTGTGGAAAACCGGCGGCGGCGCCTATCGGCAGACCGGCCGGGTTTCCAAGGTGGATCTGACAGGAAAGGAGATCTTCAGCCTAAGCCACCCGATGACGGTGGGGGCGTATGAGCCGGAGTGGATCTTTAATCCGACGGAAACGGCGATTGCGCCGAATGGTGACATTTATGTGGTGGACGGTTACGGGTCTAACTATGTATTGCGGTACGATGCGCGGGGAAAATTCATCAGCCGGTTCGGCGGCAAGACGGACGTGCCGAAAGAGGAGGCGCTTAATAACGCGCACGGCATCGCGATCGATCTCCGGCAGGGCGTGGACAAGGCGACAGTGCTGGTGACCTCGCGGGTGGATCAATGTTTCCGGCGGTTCACGCTCGAAGGAAAGTATATCGAAACCATTTCGGTGCCTGGCGCCTTGGTGTGCCGTCCGGTGTTGGCGGGCAAGGAACTCTACGCCGGCGTGTGCTGGTCGAAGGACCCTGTGGCGAGCAAGTTGCCGGGGAATCCGTCAGGCTTTACGGTGGTGCTCGACGAGACGAACAAGGTCATTTCAGCGCCGGGCGGCACGGAGCCAGTGTATGAAAACGGCGTGCTCAAGCCGCTGATGCGCAGCGAGCCAGTTTTCGATCACGGGCATGATGTGTGCGTGCTGGAGAACGGTGATCTCGTCGTCTGCCAGTGGAATGCGTTTCAAACGTATCCAATCAAGCTGGAGAGAATTCGGGTGTGATTCCAACCGCTGAAATCCGACGGATCGGTCTGATCCGTCGGATGAACTGGCCTAACGGGTCGTGGTGGTGCTGCTGGTGCCGCTAGGGGTCACTGTGGTCTTCGTTTCGGTCTTCGACGGAGCGGGCGCCTCCTTGACGATGGTGGTGTTGTTTTCAACCTTCTTTTCAGGGGTCACAATGGTGGTTGAGGAACCGCCGCCTGGGGGCGTATTGACATCGACGTCACAGGCGGTGAGCCCGAAGGCGACGACGATGAGAGGGAACATGAATTTCATAGAGAATGATGGCTGGTTTTGGGTTTGTGACGGCGACTGGAGGCGAACTCCTCACCGCTAGCCTAACATCGTGCGGCACAGGGTTTATGGATGGACATGCAACCTGCACGAACCCAGAGAGCCGCGATTGCACTAGGCAACTCGGAGAAGCCGTTTTCTGCACGACCAAGGGCGGCGTAGCGGGACTTTACGGAGGTTATTGCGGTTCGAGAGCGATGGCATGGAATGTGTAAAAGAAGGACGGGATGAAACCCTTGCTTCCGTGTCTCACGGCCGTCTTGCTTGCCCTGGTGGCGGTGCCGCCGGTGGCGGCTGGAGACGCTTTTGAGGCTTCGGTTTTGACGAATGCCAGCGTGCAGCCTTTCTACTTTACCATCCCGGCGCCACGGGGACAAATTTTGGACTGCCAGGGTCAGCCCCTGGCCAGGACCGGAGTGGTGCAGCGGTTGACCTTGCGGGTGCCGCCCTTGGCGGAGGAGACGCCAGAGGCTTATGTCGCGTGGGTGGCCAATTACTGGCCGAAAGTCCTCGAGGTCGTTGGGGACGCGAATCGCCCTGACGTGGACTTGCTGAAGCAACAATTTGAGCACCGGCGCCGAATTCCCCTGTCGATTTCCGAGGCGCTCAGTGTGGAGACGGTGGCGGGCATCACGCAGCGACCGGAGTTTGTGGAAGTGCAGACCGAGTACGCGCGGGAGTATCCGGGGGGAAGCTTGGCCGCCCATATCCTGGGTTATGTGACGGCGAACGGCGCTCCCTTGCGCGGGCCCCTGGTGTATGGGGAACCGTTGTGGCGGGAGATGCAGGGAAGGGCCGGTCTCGAAGGATCGATGAACCGGGAGCTTGCAGGAAAAGCGGGACTGATGGTGATCTGCTATGACAGAGAAGGCCGCGCCGTGCAGCGGCAGGTGCTGACGCCGCCAGTGCCGGGAAACGATGTGGTGACGACCCTGCAAATTCCGTTGCAAACGGCGGCGGAGAAGGCTCTGAAATCGGCGGGGCGGCCAGGAGCCATTGTGGTGGTGGATTCGGCCACCGGCAATCTTCTGGCAATGGCCTCGGCGCCAACCTTCGATCCCGGGCTTTTCGCTCGCGGACTGGACAAGAACACTTTTGCGAAGATGACGACGGATGAAGCGCAGCCGTTGTTTGATCGTGCCATAGGTGCGCTGTATCCTCCGGGCTCCGTTTTCAAACCTTTTGTTGCGCTCGCGGGACTGCGCGCAGGCCGGCTGAATCCTTACGCAGCCATTCCGTGCGGACCCGAATTGATCATTGACGGGCGCACGTTCCGCAACTGGTCGGACAAGGATCGCGGCTGGTTTGATTTGAACGCGGCGATCATCCGCTCCTGCAACACCTACTTCTACCAGGCCGCCATCACCATTGGCGATGAGCCGATCCTGGAAACTGCGCGCGACTTTGGCTTTGGCGAACCGATTCAACTGCCTTTGGGAGGCACGGCCACTGGCCATGTGCCGAAGCGGGTGACAACACGGCAAGGCCAGGCCAATCTCGCGATCGGGCAGAACCCTTTGTTGTCGTCACCTTTGGAAGTTGCGATGGCGATGGCGACGCTGTCGGATGGGTTGCAGCGCCCACAGGCGCGGTTGGTGGCCCAAGTACAGGACCAGGGCGGCGAGGTGCTATCCGAGACTCCGCCGGCCCACCTTCAGATGATCAGTTATCCGGCGGAGGCTCTGGTGGCCATCCACCGCGCGATGTATGGCGTCGTCAATCACCGCGACGGCACCGCCACGAAAGCCCGAGTCAAGGGGCTGCGTGTTTTTGGCAAGACCGGCACCGCGCAA
>JAXMIV010000219.1:0-4540 GCA_034377045.1 Prosthecobacter sp.
CGCACGGGAGTGGTGCCGGTAGCGTACCTGGAAAACAGCACGCATCTGAAGCTCTTGTTAGGCAATGCCGATGCCGCGACCAAAGCGAAGCTGCGCCGCATGCCGTACTGGCTGGCGCTTTACTCGCATGAGAGCGGTGCCGGCCCGCAATTCCCCGCGCCGGAGAATCCCAAGGGTCTCGTCAATCAATACCGGGTTTGGTCCGACTGGACCCTGTGGCAATACGGCGGCGTCGATTGGGAACACGGCCGCTCCCGCCCCAAAGTCTACAACCACGGCTCGTACCGCTTCACTCCCTACTTCGGCAATCTCGACCGCCCCATCGAGCGCAATGTCTTCAATGGATCGCAGGCCTCCCTCCAATCCTTCTGGCAGCGCCATGGGTTGCCTTTGCGCAGGTGAGGGAGGGTCGCGTCGTAATGGATGGTGTGCGCTGGTCTGGCTCGGGAAATTGCCTTTTCGCCTTCGATAAGACCAATCCTGAGGCCTCGACCGAAGCAGGGAAGGACCAGATCGATAGGGCAGCCTGTAGCTGATCTTGTTCTCGTTAGCCCGCACCACTCACCACCCCACCCCAGAGAATCTGAAGAAAGCCGGACTCGACGAACTGGGTAAAAAATGGAGTTGATTGCCGGCGGATGAACCTAATGAATAGGGAGAGGAAATTGAGCGTCTGGCATCAATCAAGCATTCCCCGCCCATGAGTCTCGAATGAAAAATCCGCACTGCACCCTTCTACTCCTGCTTGTCGGCGCGTTCGCCTCCGCATGGGCGGTGATCCCCGACCCGCTGCCCCCGGCGCCTGAGCCTGTCGAAGACATCTTGCGGCTGCAGATTTTCCTGGATACGCAACTCTTTGGACCCGGAAAACTGGACGGACGCCCCGGGGAATTCACCAGCAAAGCCCTCAAACGCTACCAGCGCGCACATGGCCTGCCGGAGACGGAGCTCGAGGCGCACACCCTGGATCTGACCAGCGTGCCGCAGACCTTCACGACCTACACCATCCGCCCCGAAGACCTCCAGTTCGTCGGCGATTGTCCCAGCCAGCCCTCCGCGCAGAGCCGGAAAAAATACCTGCCCTACAGCTCCCTGCTGGAGTTTTTGACCGAACGCTTTCATTGCGCGCCCGAATTGCTCGAGTTCATCAATCGGCCCCTGAAGATGAGCGCCCTCAAGGCCGGTGACGTGGTCACGGTTCCCAGCGTGCAACCCTTCCTCATCGAGGAGCTGACCGAGGTGGAAAACCTGCCGGAAAAACCGGAGTATCTGACCCGCATGATCAAGATCGATACGCGCGAGAAATTACTCGATCTGTTCGAAGGCGAAAAGCTGCTCGCCAGCCTGCCGATCACGCCTGGCAGCGGCCATCTGGCCACGCCGCCCGGCACCTGGCGCATCATCGGCATCATCCAAATGCCCACCTTCCGTTGGGACAAGAGCGTCCTCGAATACGGCGTGCGCAGCGGCAACTACTACCAGCTCCCCACTGGCCCGAACAACCCCGTCGGCGTCATGTGGATCGGCCTCAATCGGGCCGGTATCGGCATTCACGGCACGAACTCACCGCAGACGATCGGCCGCAGCTCCAGCCACGGTTGCATGCGCACCGCGAATTGGGATGTGGTGCGCCTCGTGAAAATGATCACCCAAGGCATGACCGTCATCATCGAAGGCCCCCGTCCCGATCCCCGCCCCGTCTACGCCCAGACAAAAAAAACCGAAGCACCGCCGCCCGCCGAACCCGAAAAGCCCAAGCGCAAGTTTAACCTATTTTTCTGGCGCAAGTAGTACCACAGGCGTCCTCGCCTGTGCCAAGTCCCGCAGGCATCCTGCCTCTAGGAAGGCAAGGCCGGCGCCGCCTGCCGCCCTAACGAACCCTTCAGGCCAGACCCGCGAATTCACGCCGGTAAGGCCGATTCCGCGGCGGCATGCGAAACCCTATGGTTTCCAACCCCTCTAACATCATGAAAACTATCTATCCCCTCGTGGCCGCGGCGCTTGGCGCCGGGCTTTTGGCCTCCTGTGTCGAGCCGTATGCGGCGGAAAGCGGCCCCACCCCCATGCGCACCTCGGGCGCCTATTCCGCACAATTTCGTGGCAGCGGTTCCACCTACCATTCCAGGGATCGCCGCGATCCCACAGGTGACTGGCGGCATGACGATCTGGAAGCAGACGATGACGACGACGGTTATGCCTACCGCAGCCGGTACGTGAACCAGACTCCCCATTACACCAGCTACCGCACCTGGCGCCCCGACATGGGGCCTGCTGAGTTGCCCGCCGGTTCCCGCCGCGTGATGGTCAACGGCCGCGTCTACTACAACCTCGGCAGCTCATGGTATCAACCCGTCGGCACCGGTTTTGCGATCGTCGCCAGTCCGCATTTGAGCCGCTAACGTGCTCGCACTCTTGATGCCTCATCTCCCGGCTTAAACGAGCCGGGAGTGGGGCGTTTGGAGTATGCAGAAACACCTGCATCAGAAGTCACCCGGCCCTCTTACTCAATCGCCAGCCCTTTCATTCAATCAATCCACCTTCTGTGCATCCAGCGTTTTCAACCAGGGATCGGTTAGGCTGATCTTATCGGCATTCTGCGTCCACCATGAATTGATCGCGGCGGCAAAGCGGGTGCGGGCGGCATCAACAGAATTCCAATCGCCGCGATACTCTTGGCCCTCGAACTTCGGAGGCTGGGGCACTCCGGAGGCTTGAGCGGAGTTGGAAAGCAGCACTCGCAGTCGTGCCTGGAGGCAGCTTTCTGTGTCTCCTCGACGCTCGAAAACGACCAAAGCCCGCGAAACGGCGGTCTTTTCCCCGCGTGTCGCTAGCACTAGCGCGGCCCAGGCCCCGGGATCGCCCTCCAGGGTGGTAAAAGTCCGCAGCTTCTCCATGCCCAGCGGCAGGTCTTCAAAGCACAGGTATACCGCCGCACCCACGCGCACGGTGGGATCGGCGGCGGCAAGCAGCCTAACAAAATAAGCTCTTCGATCCTGCTCACAGAGGAGGGCGAAGGCGGAAATGTTGTGGTACCCGGGTCCCGTGCGGGGATCATATCGCCACGGTACCAGAAAGTCCACGACGGCGACGGGATCATGACGGGCCAGCAAATCAAAGGACACGTTCCACTCATAGGTCGGGGGCTTCTCGTTGAGCTTTGCCCGTGCCCATTTGAGATCCTCTGTCGTTCCCTTGAGTGAGGATTCTGGCTCTGGAATAAAGCGAGGCTGCGGCTGGAGCCGGCGATCGATCCAATGGATGACGCGGGTGACTGCCGACATATCTTTATCCCCAGGGGCTTTGACATCGTCCCAGGGCCACTGCGCCGGTTCCAGCTTTTCTAGGCAGGCCCGTGTTTCCTTGCCGCCACCCTTCAGAATGATGTTGTAACCATCCCATCCGCAGATGCTGTCGAATGACTCATCGATCCCGCCCGATGGCAGGGAGAGCGCGGACTGGCTGAGTCGCGTGTTTTCCACGATCAGTCGCTCCACCAAAGCGGCGGGACTCTTCGTTTGCAAAAGATCCTGATAAAGCGCGTCATCCTTCCTCTCGTAGTCAGGCGGGTGAGGATTCCCATTTGCGCTCAGGTGAAGTTCCTGCCGGGCAACCGCCAGCAACAGGCGTCGTTCACGCTCAGTCGGCGTGGCTTTTAGAAACGTCCGCACCTGATCCTGAAGAGCGGTAAAGGAGGGAAATCGCGCGAAGGAATACCAATGATCTTTGTTAGCCTCAACCGGACTGGGTACCGGGTCCCTGGACATCGCGTAGTAGTCCGCCGGAATGCGGCGGCATGACAAGGGTTTGTATCTGTAAGGCGCCATCATTTCGATTTGAAGGCGGTGAGGCAACTCCGGAGGCGGCAACGGTCTGTCCGCCATGACCACGAATTTCTCGCCACAGAGGGCAATGGGGAATGCCGTCCTGTCAGGAGAAACGTACAAGGTCAGTTCCGTACCCATTTCCGGCCCACGCCACGATTCAACCACACGGTAACGTGCGACAAAACCGCCTGCCGTGACGCACTCCACGATGCCCGCGAAGTCCGCACGCTCCGCCCTCTGCTCCCAGGTGACCTCCTCGATCGGCGTCAGGGCCTGGGCTGGCGGCGGAGAGCCCGCGCTCAGGAAGACCACGAGTGCAATGAGGATTTGGCCCAAAGAACGAGGACACTGCAGTTTCATGTCCCGTGATTTCACCATTTTTTGATTGTGAAAGCAAACACCCTCACACCCGCTCCCACCGAAACTTGCGGTCCGCTTCCTGAATGGGTTGGTCATTGATGCTCGCAAAGCGGCGCGCCATGTACCCATGCTCGTCGAATTCCCAATTCTCATTGCCATGGCTGCGCCACCATTGGCCGGCTTCGTCATGCCATTCATATTCGAAACGCACCGCCAGGCGATTGCCGGTAAAAGCCCACAGGGTTTTCTTCAATCGGTAGTCGTGCTCCTTCGCCCATTTTCTTTTCAGAAACTCCACCACTTCAGCGCGGCCATGAATAAACTCCGCACGGTTGCGCCACTCCGTATCCTCGGTG
>JAXMIV010000220.1:0-3180 GCA_034377045.1 Prosthecobacter sp.
CGAGGATCACTGCCTCAGGTACTCCTGCCGCACGTAGTTCCAGCACAGCATTGACCGGAATTCGCATGCCTCGAATGCATGGGCACCCGCCGCATTGATCTGGATTGAAAGTGATGCGATCCATGGAGAGTGGCAACGATCAAATTCGAAGTGGCTACCCCTCAAGGACTCGAACCTTGAACAACAGAGTCAGAATCTGTTATGTTACCATTACACCAGGGGGTAGGGTGAGCGGGGCGATAAGATACACGGAACGCCGGGAGTGCAAGGACGGACTGCAAACGGGGTGCGAGTCACTGCTCCGCCGCCTTGGCCTTGCGCTTCTTCTTGGCTCCGGTGCCATCGGCCTTGGCGGCGGGCTGGGGTTTGGTGAAGCCGTGGTTTTTCACGACTTCCTCGGGTTCGGGGATGCGGCCCTGGTCGTTGCTTTCTTCGATCCAATTCTGTAGGACCTGCCGCAGCTTGCTCAGTTCCGCCTGGTGTTCCGGCTTGGGTGAGGCGGCGAGGTTGTTGATTTCGTAGGGGTCGGTTTCCAGGTCGTAGAGCTCCTCTTCGGGCATGGTGGGCGCGGTGAGGAAGGCCTGGGCGGGCGTCAGTTTGTCTTCGGCGGCGAGCTGTTTCAGCAGGTTCCAAACGGGGTACTGCTTCTCCTTGTAGGCATTCGCCTGGAGGAAGGGACGGTCGGGCGTGAAGTTGTGGATGTAGCGGTAACGGTCATCGCGCACGGTGCGGAAGCGGAAGACCGTGTCATCGCAACGGTCACGCGCGCCGAAGACGAACTTCCTGGCGGGCTCGGCATTGCGGCCGAGGAAGATTTGACCCTGCATGCCCGGTGGTTTGGCGATGCCGGCCCAGTTCAGCGAGGTGGCGGTGAGGTCAAGAGACATCAGCAGGCGATCGCTGACCGTGCCCGCGGTGTAACCTTTCGGCGCCGGGAAGGCCGAAGGCCAATGCATGATGAGCGGCGTGTTCAGGCCCTCTTCGTAGCAGAACTGCTTCGCCCGTACATGGGCGGCGCCGTGATCGCCCAGGAAGCAGATGATGGTGTTTTCAAAGAGGCCGTCCTTTTTCAATTGCTCGATGATCTTGCCGACCTTGCGATCGAGTTCGGTGGCGGCATCGAGATACTGCGCCCAGTCTTTGCGGGTGATTTCGTGATCGGGGTAGTAGGGCGGGATTTCGACCTTGGCAGGATCGGCGTGGGGCGGGGCGCGAAAGGTGCGGTGGGTTTCCTGGAAATTTACCTGTGCATAAAAAGGCTGGTGAGTTTTGAGGTCTTCCCAGCGATCCGAATCGAAAGGCGGGCCTTCATGAACAAAATTCCAGTCGGTCTTGCCGCTGCCTTTGAAGCCCACTTCCGCGGGCAACTGCACGATGTTTGCGGTGAAGTAGCCGCCGTCGCGCATGCGGTCGCTGATGACACGGACGCCGGTGGGCAGGGTGTAGCCGTCGTCGCGGTGGCTGCGGTGATTGTGCGCGCCGATGGTGGTCTGGTACATGCCGGTGTTGAAGGCGCTGCGGCTGGCGGAGCAAACCGGCGCCGTGGTGTAGTAGCGCGTGAACCGCATGCCTTGAGCGGCCAACGCATCGAGCACAGGCGAAGAAACCTCCTTCGTACCAAAGCAGCCGAGGTGCGGACCAAAGTCTTCGGCGATCAACCAGAGAATGTTTGGCCGTGCCGGCTCCGCGCGGGTGGAGGAGACGGCGGCGAAGGAAAGCGAAAGCAGGAGGGCGAGCCTGAGACCAGAAAACGACATGCATGCATCTTGAGGGAGATTGCAGGCTCAAGGCAAGTTCATAGCGCGGGAACTTGCGGCCCTTGGCGCTGGCGACCGCTAGTTCGATCCCATCCGCAGCGGGCCGCCGGGTCTCGCTTTCGTCATTTGGCCATCGCGAATCACAGCAGCGCCATTGACCAGGACATCGGCAATGCCTTCGGAGTAATGATGGGGATCGTTGAAGGTGGCCGGATCGCCCACCTTGGCGGGATCAAAGATGACGAGGTCAGCACAGGCGCCGACTTTGAGTTCGCCACGATTCTGAAGATGAAAGGTCCTGGCGGGCAGGGAGGTCATGCGGCGGATGGCGTCTTCCAGCGTCAGCACTTTCAGATCGCGCACGTAATGGCCGAGCACGCGGGCGTTGTTACCGTAGCTGCGCGGATGCGGCACGTCTTCACCGAGCCGGCGCGGGCCGCCATCGCTGGCGATCATGGTCAGCGGATGCCGCAGAAAGGTCTGCAGATCGTCTTCATTCATGCCGTGGTAAATGGCGCTGCCGCCGCCGTGGCGTTCGATGTCGAGGATCAGTTCGATTTGATTGTCGAGCGTGTCCGAGCCACACTTCAATTTCGCGGCCTCAGGAATGGTTTTGCCATTCAGGGCCGGATCGGCTTTGTACTTGGCGATCACGGCGTAACTGTAATCCTGGCGGCCCTGTTTCTGACGCATGTCCTGCATCTCGGCCAGAATGTCTGACTTCTGCGCAGGATCATCGATGCGCGTGATGTAGTCCTGGCGGCTGCCTTCGCGTGCCTTGTCCGGAATCAACTGCGACAAGCCGGTGCTCGAAGCTGTGTAGACATAGTCATCGTGCGTGATGGACAAGCCTTCCGCGCGCGCTTTGTCGAGCAAGGTCAGGACCTCCGTGGCCTTGCCCCAGGCGGTGGGGCCGGCGAGCTTGAGGTGGGAAACTTCCGCGCGAATCTTCGCCTCGCGAGCGACCTGAATGAGTTCTTCCAAGGCGGAGAAAATCTTGACGCCTTCGGAGCGCATGTGGCTGGCGTAGATGCCGCCGTGCTTCGCCGCCACCTTCGCCAGTTCGACGATTTCATCCGTCTTGGCAAAGGCACCGGGCAGGTAGATGAGGCCGGTGCTCAGACCCACGGCGCCGTCTTTCATTGCCTGGTCCACTATCGCCTTCATGGCCGCCAATTGCTCCGCATTCGGGGCGCGGATGAAGCTGCCGCCCATGCCTTTTTCGCGCACCGTATTGTGCCCGATCAAGGTCGCGACATTGATCGCCACCTTCGCTGCTTCGATCTCCGCGAAGAATCGCGCCACATCGGTGCGCGACTTGCCGCAGTTGCCGGTGACGATGGTGGTCACGCCCATGCGCAGAAAGTTTTCCGCCGCGGGAATGCCGGCGATGTCTTCCGAATGCGTATGCACATCGATGAAT